>NZ_JBHJVK010000081.1:14392-34574 GCF_042264695.1 Kitasatospora sp. NPDC056138
GGGTTGGGGCTCCCCTCGGCCCGGCCTCCCCCCCCGGCGGACACCTTGTATTACCCCCGGGCCCAACCCCCCCGGTTGGTGACAGGCGTCACGCCTGTCACCAACCGGGTCTTCTGTCGGGGGCCTACTGCGGCGACGTGCTCATGCACAGCCCGCGATGGGATCGCCGCGCAGGATCGAGCCGAACAGCTCCTGCAGCTCGGCCCCGGGATCGACGCCGTACTCCTCCGCCAGGGTCCGGCGGGTCCGGTGGTACGCGTCGATCGCCTCGGCCCGCCGGCCGGACCAGTACAGGGCCTTCATCAGCAGGCAGCTGAACCGCTCCCGGGTCGGGAACCGCAGGGTGAGCGCGGGCAGTTCGGCGGCGACCACCGAGAGGTCGCGTTCCTCGGCCAGCCTGGCCTCCCACAGGTTCTCCAGCGCCAGCAGTCGCAACTCCTCGAAGCGCGAGGCGGCCTGCGCGCCGAGAGCGTAGTCGCTCACTTCCGGATAGGCGGATCCTCGCCACAGCGCCAACGCGCTCTCCAGCATCCGGCTCGCCCGCTGGTGCAGCCCGGCCTGGAGCAGCCGCCGGCCGTCGTGCAGCAGCCGTTCGAAGAGGACCGCGTCGATGGAGTCCGCGTGCACGGCCAGTACGTAACCGTTCGGTTCACGCCGCAGGACCGTGTCGCGGCTGCGCGGCGGCCGGTTCGGCTCCAGCAGCCGCCGGAGATTGGACACGTAACTGTGCAGGTTCGCCATGACGTCGTTCGGAGGGTTCCTCGGCCAGACGGCCTCGGTGAGCTGCCCCGCCGTCACCGGCTGGCCCGGCGTCAGAAGAAGGGCGGACAATACCGCGCGCTGACGCGCCGACCCCGGATTCACCGGGATTCCGTTGGCCTGGACCGCTAACGGGCCGAGGACATTGAAATTCATTGCGTGACCCTCCGCCACAAGTCACCCCCAGTAACGAAGAAACGTATCGACCGCTCGAAGGAAACACCTTGCTGCCGGGAATGATCCCGGTGAGTCGCACGGGTTCTCGCGCGGTTGACGACAGAGTACTTGCAAATCCTTCTGAAAAAAGGTCTGGATCGATAGCGCCCGTCTTGGTATGGCGCACTGACGCACTGTCATGTGGCGGGTCGACGGGACCGGGCGCCCCCGTCACCCGCTCCGGCGGCCGGAGAGCAGACTTGCCGGCCTGGCATCCCTGACGCTCTGCGGTCGGCTCGCGACGCCACGTGATCTCGGTCACTCCGGACCAGCGGATCCTTGAATTTTGCACATCCCCGGTCGTGCCTCACGTGTTCCTTCTCCCCCGTACCCCGGGTTCCCCCGACGGGTGCACGCGGCGGCGACGATGCCCAAGGCGGCTGCGCCGGAACCTCCTTGGGCTCACCTGACCCGGACATGGTCGAATTCCCCCGCCGTGATGCGGGGGTGCCGGGTGGCCTGGGGTTGCTTTCGGTCGTGCCCGGTTCCAGCTGTGGCCCATTGGGGTTTTCTCGGTGGGAATTCTCATCGTGAAGCGGGGTGAGGTGCCCGGAGCGGTCCAGGTCCGGCAGAACGGTCCCGGTGGCGGCGGGACCTGAAGTCCCCGGTGGGACGGGCCCGTCAAGATCGTGTCCGCAGCAGCCGACCGCGGTGGACGGGCAACTTGCCTCGGTGGCACAACGGTTGCGGCCGGTAGCGGATGGGGGCGGGTGGTCTGCGGGTGGCCTTCCGTCGGAACGCTGCCGCCAGGGCCGCCCCCGGGCTCCCGGGCATCCTCGAACGCAGGTCGGCGCGGATGACGAGGCCCGTCCCGGTTCGGCGCCACCTCCCGAGCCGCGCTCCGCGACGCCTTCGACGAGCGCCGCCCATCGTGAAGTTGCGGGCCGGGTGTCGTCGGCCATCGCTCTTGCCGCCGGGGCTGGTTGCCGGGGTTGGCTACCGGGGCTCGTCGCGCCGGCGCCGGGGGTGTGGGTGGCCCGGGCCGGGGGTGGCAGTCGAAAGGCTTCGGTCACCGCCTTGACCGGTGACGGGTGGGCCGAGGACAGGGCACGAGCGCCATGACGCACACGTGTCCACGGACTGCCGAACACCGTCGGTTCGCCCCTGACGGGACTCTGCCGTCCCCCGCGAACGGCCGCTCAGGGCGCGGGAGTCACGGGGGAGCGGCCGTGGCCCGACGGCACGCAGGTGTGGAATCGGACGGAGCGCGTGGTGCTGCCGGGACACCGCCCGGTGGCCTCGGACTTCGTGTGGAGGCGGGCCCGGCGAGGTGTCAGCCGGCGTCGCCCGGCGCGGCCGCGCCCGGCCTCACGACGGTGTACATGACGGACCGCTCCTGCTTGTGACGCTGGATGCGTCCCTTGGCGGCGAGGGACTCCAGGGTGTTCCGCACGACCTGAGGCGTCGGGTTGCGCTTCGGGTACTTCTGCAGCAGCTCGTCCCGCAACTCCTTGGCCGGGCGCGGCTCGTCGTGATGGCCCAGCAGATCCGTCAGGAGGTCACCGAGCAGCGGCCGACGCGACTCCGCCTTCGCGCCTGCCTTTGTCGTACCTGCCTTTGTCGTGCGGGCCGCCGCAGCGACCCTGGCCGACTCCGAACGCCGCGAAGCGGCCCGGGTGGCAGACGTCGCCTTCGCGGCGACGGGCTCGTCCTGCAGCTGCTCGGGCAGACGTGACGGGTCGGAGAAGCCCTCGTACCGCTCGGCGAGGTTCAGGATGTCCGCCAGGAGCGCTTCCTCCTGCTTCAACAGCCTGAGCTCCTCCGCCAGCTCCTGCTGTCGCCGGTGGTTCTGCTCCAGGTCGGACGCGGCTTGTTCCATGTACCGGGACCGGAGCGTGGAGGCTGGCTGGAGGGTCACGACCGTTCACTCCCTCGACATGGATGGTGTTGCGCATGGTACCCATGCCGAGGAGCCCGTGCAGCGGAGTGTCGGCGCCGGACGGCCCACCGGGCATCAGCTCGTCAGGTACGTGCACGGGAATGTCAGGTAGGTGCGCGGGAACGCGGTCGCCGGGTGGGTGCGGTGCTTCCGGTGCGGTGACCGCCAGTGGCGCCCCGGACCGGCCCGGTGGATGAGAACGCGTACCCGGCTGCGGGCCCGCGCCGCCGTCAGTGCACGCTCACGGTGGGCGAGGTCTTCTTCCGCGCGCGGTAGGCGGCGGCCTTGATCCTGTTGCCGCAGGAATCCATGCCGCACCACTGGCGCCTGGCGCCCCGGGAGCGGTCGACGTAGATCCGCGTGCACTCCGGGTCGCCGCACTCCCTGAGCAGGGGGACGTCCGGGCCGCTGAGGAGTTCGACGGCCTGCCGTGCGACGGTGGCCAGGGCTTGCCCGGGGGTCGCCTCGTTGTGCCGCCCGGCCATGGTGAGCTGCGGCGTCACGGGGGCCTTGCGCGCTGCGCCGTTGAGCACGGCGAGCGCCTCGCGGTCGAGGTCCTCACCGTGAACGCGGTTGGTGACGAGTCGGTGGACGGCCTCGCGCACGGTCGTCGCCTCCCGGACGTCCTGCTCGTCGGCGGGCGTGATCGTGTCCACGAGTCCGCACTCCACGTACCAGGCGTTCAGCCGTTCCGGCGTCGCGAACATCTCGAACCGGGCCGAGCGCCGTGCGCGGAGGGTGGCCGCGAAGTCGAGGGCCGGGTGGCCGCACACGAAGACGTGGTCAAGGTTCACGTCACCATCCTGGTGGGTGACTGTCGGGCGCGGCAAGAACCGTCACCGCTCCGGGGGCGACATCGGCCGGAGCTCTCGGCCCTGCCACCACCGGTGCGCCCGGTGGTGGCAGGGCCGAGAGGACGATCGCGCCGGGACCGGACCCGAGGGCCTCCGCCGGTCCCGCCGGGCACGGAGCCTCGGACGCGGGCCACGTCACACGGCGGTGGCTCACACGGCGGGGGATCCCGTCTCCTTCAGCGCTCCGTCGGCCAGCCGCAGTCGGCGGTTCACCCCGATCCGGGCGAGGAACCGCTCGTCATGGCTGATCACCACGAACGCGCCCTGGTAGGAGTCGAGCGCGCTCTCGAGCTGGCCCGCGCTGACCAGGTCGAGGTTGTTGGTCGGCTCGTCCAGCAGGAGCAGCTGGGGAGCCGGTTCGGCGCACAGCACGCAGGCCAGCGTGGCGCGCAGCCGTTCGCCGCCGGAGAGCACCCCGACGGGCAGGTGGGCCCGGGCGCCGCGGAAGAGGAAGCGGGCGAGCAGGTTCATCCGTTCCGTCTCGGGCCGCTCGGGGGCGAACGCGGCGAAGTTCTCCGCCACGGTGCGGTCCGGGTCCAGCAGGTCCAGGCGCTGCGAGAGGTAGGCGATCCGGCCCTCGGTGCGCCTGGTCTCCCCGCCGTCCGGGGTGAGGTCGCCGGTGATCAGGCGCAGCAGGGTGGTCTTCCCGGCGCCGTTGGGTCCGGTCAGGGCGATGCGCTCGGGGCCGCGGATGTTCAGGTCGACGCCGCCGTCGGCGAACACCGCCCGGCCTGCGTGGTGGACCTGCATCCCCTCGCCGAGGAAGAGGTTGCGCCCGGCGGGCACCTGGGTGTCGGGCAGTTCCAGGGTGATGCGCTGTTCCTCGCGCAGGGCGCGTCCGGCCTCGTCGAGCCGGGCCTTGGCCTCGCCGACCCGGGCGGCGTGCATCTGGCCGGCCCGGCCCGCGGACTCCTGCGCGCCGCGCTTCATGGTGCCGGCGAAGATGCGGGGCAGGCCGGCGTTCTTGAGGTTGCGGGCGGCGTTGCTCGCGCGGCGCTCGGCGCGTTCGCGGGCCTGCTGCATCTCCCGCTTCTCCCGCCTGAGTTCCTGTTCGGCGTTGCGGACGTTCTTCTCGGCGACCTCCTGCTCGGCGTGAACGGCCTCCTCGTACTCGGTGAAGTTACCGCCGTAGAAGCGCAGTTCGCCGCTGCCGAGTTCGACGATGCCCTGCATGCGGTCGAGCAGCGCGCGGTCGTGGCTGACCAGCAGCAGACAGCCGTTGAAGTCCGCCAGTACGTCGTGGAGCTTGTGCCTGGCCGCTGCGTCGAGGTTGTTGGTCGGCTCGTCGAGCAGCAGCACGTCGGGGCGCTTGAGCAGTTGGGCGGCGAGGCCGAGGGAGACGATCTGGCCGCCGCTGAGCGTGCTCAGGCTGCGGTCCAGGGCGAGGTCGGCCAGACCGAGACGGTCGAGCTGGGCGCGGGTGCGCTCCTCGATGTCCCAGTCGTCGCCGATGGTGGTGAAGTGCTCCTCGCTCACGTCGCCGGACTCGACGGCGTCGAGGGCGCGGATCACCTCGGCGACGTCGAGCACCTCGGCGACCGTGAGGTTGCCGGTCAGCGGGAGGCTCTGCCGGAGGTAGCCCAGCGATCCACCGACCGACACCGAGCCGGTGGCGGGCGTGAGTTCGCCGGCGATCAGCTTGAGCAGGGTGCTCTTGCCGGAGCCGTTGGGGGCGACCAGGCCGGTGCGGCCGGTGGGCACGGTGAAGGACAGGTCGTTGAAGACCGGGGTGTCGTCGGGCCAGGCGAACGAGAGGTTCGAGCAGACGATGGCGGCGTCGGACATGGAGGTGACCTCGAAGGTGCGGGAGGGCAGGACGTGGTCTTCTGCCCTGGGCAGACATGGAAAAGGGGACGACGAAACGGACCAGCTCGGCGGCGCTCCTGAGCACCGGCCGGTGGCCGTCAGATCCGGATCTCACCCGGAGATGTCGTCTTCACCCACCACGTCTGCGACTCCTCGATCACACGGTTCAAGTCACCCGCAGCGTAGCAGCTGTTGCTCCCCGTGCGGCTGGAATAAAGGAAGTGCGGGTGTGCGCCCGGGAGTCCGTACACGTGTGCGCGTCGACACGTGCCGATCGGCGACCGCCCCTCCGCGGACCCCGTCGCCTCGTTGACGGCCCAGGAACGGCCGTGCCGGCGGCGTCACCGGTTGAACCGGTTCAACCAGGAGCGCCGCGAGGACGGTGCGACGGCGCTCACACGTGTGGACACGCCCGCGACCGGGTCCGGCCGGAGTGCGGCCTGCCTCGCCGGGGCCGTCGCCACCTCGCGAGGTGTCCTGCCACCACCCGGACCGGGAGAGCCCGAGTGTGCCGATGGTCATGCCTGCTCCCGGGCCACCGTCCGTCGATCCGGCCACGGTCTCGCCGACGCGGTGGCGTTCAGCGCGGAGTCACCCAGGCGGGTGTCCAGGTCCCGGCGTCATCGCGGTGGGCCGTTGCGGCGGCGAGGTGGGCGCGGAGGGTGGACAGCGCCGGGTGGGGGTTGTCGCGGTGCCAGAGGAGTGAGTGCGGGTAGACGGGGGTCGGGTCGGTCACCGGGATGCGGCGCAGGCCGCGGTCGGCGGGCCAGCCGTCGGGAGCACCTCCCGGCGCAAGCCGGGGGAGGCTCTTCGCACCCATGAAGGTGGCCAGGGCCGGGGTGTCGGCGATGGTGTCGAGGAGCGCGTCGGAGCCGAAGTTGGGGCCGGTCGCCTCGATGGTGAGGCCGAACTCGGCGGCGAGGTCGTCGTAGTAGGCGGCCCACTCGGTGCCGGGGACGATGCCGGGCATCCAGATCCGGTGCCCGACGAGCTGGGCGAGGGTCACCGACCGGGCGCCGGCCAGCGCATGGGCGGGGCCGGTGAGCAGGTCGAGCGGTTCGTCGAGCACCCGGACGGACTCGATGTCCTCGGGAAGGGGGCGGCCGGGCACGGCGACGGCGCGGAAGGACGCGTCGATCGCACCGGACCGGATGGCGGCGACGGCCGTCTCGACGTCGAACAGCATCACCACGTCGAGCTCGACCTCGGGGTGCGCGCGGTGGAAGCCGCGCATCAGGCCCGACTGCGCGGTCCGCGAGGCGATCACGTCGACGCGCAGCGGACGGTGGCCGGTGCGCACGGACGCGACCGCGCGTTCGGCGACGCGTAGCAGCTCGCGCGCGTGGGGCAGGAACGCCTGCCCGTCGATGGTGAGCTCGGCGCCGCGCGGCGTGCGGGTGAACAGCCGCACGCCGAGGTTGCGCTCCAGCGCGGCGATGCGCTTGGAGACGGCCTGCTGGGTGACCGCCAGCTCGGCGGCCGCCTCCTGGAACTGCCCCGCGTCGGCGGCGGCGACGAAGGTCCGGACGGTGTCGAGGTCCATGCCGACACCCTAGGGCCACAACCGTTGGTTGTGGCCGACGGCCATCCGGTTGTTTGATCCCCGGGCACGGCGCTCGCTTTGATGCTTCCGATCGCGGATCGGCTGTGCGGGTGAGTGGCGAGGGGGCGTGGGGCATGCGGAGCGGGCACCGGCTGGGACATCTGCTGGGACATCTGCTCGGACATCGGCTGGGGCGGCGGTTCGGGTGGCTCTGGGGAGCGTACGGGACCAGCGCGCTCGGTACGTGGCTCGCCTTCGGCGCGTTCCCGCTGATCGCCGTCCGGGTGCTGCACGCCGGACCGGCCGAGGTCGCCGCGCTCTCCTCCGCGGGGGCTGCGGTGGGCGCGGCCGTGGCGGTGCCGCTCGGCCCGTGGGTGGAGTTCCGCCGCAAGCGGCCGGTGCTGGTCGCGATGGACCTGGTGCGGTTCGCGGCGCTGCTGACCGTCCCCGCCGCGTTCGCGCTCGGCGTGCTCACCTTCCTGCAGCTCCTGCTGGTCTCGGTCGTCGTCGCGGCGGCCGACATCACCTTCCGCGCCGCCTCCGGCGCGTACCTGAAGACGCTGCTGCCGGCCGAGGACCTGCTCGTCGCCAACGCCCGGTTCGAGTCGACGGCTTGGACGACCACGATCGTCGGTCCGCCGCTGGGCGGCGCGGCGATCGGGCTCCTCGGTCCGGTGGCGACGGTGCTGGCCGACGCGGTCAGCTACCTGCTCTCGGCCCTGGGCATCCGCGCGACGGGCGGGACCGAGCCGCGGCCCGAGCGTCGGGAGGCCGCGCGCATGCGGGCCGGGGACCTGTTCGACGGCTGGCGGTACATCCTCGCCGATGCGACGCTGCGTCCGCTGTTCTTCAACACCGCCTTGTTCAACGGCCTGGTGATGGCCACCGAGCCGCTGCTGGCCGTCCTGATGCTCGGCCGGCTCGGGTTCGCACCGTGGCAGTACGGCCTCGCCTTCGCCGCGCCGGCGATCGGCGGGCTGCTCGGTTCGCGGCTGGCCCGACCGCTCGTCACCCGGTACGGACAGCACCGGGTCCTGGTCGCGGTCGGGACGCTGCGCGCGCTCTGGCCCGTCGGCCTGGCCTTCCTGGGGCCGGGAACCGGCGGGCTGCTGCTGGTGATGAGCGTCGAGCTCGGGCTCATCTTCTGCTGCGGGGTCTTCAACCCCGTCCACGCCACCTACCGCCTGGAGCGCACCGCGACCGACCGGGTCGCCCGCACGCTCTCCGCCTGGGCGGTGACGACCAAGGCCGCGACCGCGCTCCTGACGGCCGTCTGGGGCGTGCTGGGCGGCCTGCTCGGCCCGCGCACGGCCATCGGCCTGGCCGGCCTGCTCCTGCTGGCGACCCCGTTGCTGCTCCCCCGCCGCGCGGCAGCGCTTCCCTCCGAGCCGGAGCCGGAGCCGGCACCGAGCCGCGCCTGACGGGCCGCCGTGGCCGCCACGGCCGCCACCGCGATCGGACTGCGCCGCCCTTCCTCGGAGCGGTTCGCCCTCCGAGGACAGCCCGGAGGTGAGCGCGGCGGCCTCGGTTCCCACTCGGCTGCGGGCTCGACCAGGGGATGGGTCCGAGGCCAGGCGCGTCGTGGTTCCTGCCGACACGACTCAACCGCCGAACATCGCCGCGCCTTCACGGCCCTTGGCCTGGTTCTCGGTGACGTAGGGCCGCATTTCCGCCTCGTACGCGGCGAACGCCGTCAGGTGGCCGCCGGCCGCCCCGGCCAGTTGTCGGGCCAGCGTGCGCGCGCCGATGAGGGCCTGCGACGTACCCATCCCACTGGTGGGTGCGGCGCAGTACCCCGCGTCGCCGATCAGCGCGATCCGGCCCTGCGACCACGCGCCCAGGTGGACCTGGCAGGCGGAGGCGAAGTAGAAGTCGTCCGCTGCCGTCATCGCCTCCAGCAGGCGGGGTGTCTCCCAGCCGTGCCCGGCGAAGGCCTCCCGTACTGCCCGCTCCTGCTCGTCCCGGCCGCGCCGGTCCAGTTCGGGTGAGGCGGTGGCGAAGGACAGGCTGACCATCAGCCTGTCCGGGTCGGCCGCGCTGAAGGCGTAGATCGCCGTGCCCTTGGTCAACCTGAGCACACCGCTGTGGTCGAACCCGAGGTGGTTGGCGGCGGTGAACCCGGCGCCGGACATGCCCAAGTGCTGTACGGCGCCGGAGTGCGGGCCGAAGGAGAGTCGGCGCACCTGCGAGTGGACACCGTCCGCTCCGACGACGAGGTCGAAGCGCCGGGTGGCGGCTCGCTCGAACTCGACCGTGACGCCGGTGTCGTCCTGGCTGAGCGCGCTGATCGAGTCGTCGAAGACGTACTCCACGTCGGCCTCGGTGATCCGGTGCAGAATCCGGGTCAATTCACGCTTGGGCACTTCGAGTTCACCGGCGAACACCTCGGCGGGGAGGTGTCCGGTCTCGGCGCCCGTCTCGTCCAGCAGCGTGGTGCCGCGCATCTTCGTGTCGTGCCCGCGGACCTCGTCGAGGATGCCCAACTCCTCCAGCACCTCGAAGGCTGCGCCGCGGAAGTCGACGGCGTACCCGGTCTCCCGGAGAGCCGGTGCGCGTTCGACCACGGTCACGTCGTAGCCGTCGCGGTGCAGGAAGTGGGCCAGGGCCGGGCCGGCCACGCTGGCACCCGAGATCAGAACCTTCGTCTTCGTCATGGGTAGGACCGTAGCCGCGGTTTGACCATTTGGTCAAACCATATGGATGAACCATCCGGTCGAACTTCCGCTACGCTGTGCGCCATGGGAAACCGAGAGGATCTGCTGGCAGGGGCCAAGCAGTGCCTGATCGAACGCGGCTGGGCCCGCACCACCGTCCGGGACATCGCCTCGGCCGCCGGAGTCAGTCATGCCGCCATCGGCTACCACTTCGGCTCCAAGGACGCGCTGCTCACCCAGGCGTTGGTGCAGGCGGTGGACGAACTCGGGGACGAACTCGCCCGGCGCGCCCCGGGGGACGAGCCGGAAGAGCGCTGGCAGGCGCTGATCGACAGCTTCACCACGGACCGGGCGTTGTGGGTGGCTCAGCTTGAGGCCGCAGTGCAGGCCGAGCGCTCACCGGAAGTACGTGCACACCTCGCCGAAGGGCAGCGCCAGGGCCGGGAGGGGCTCGGCGGCTCGGTGCCGCTCGCACTGCTGACCGGACTGATGCTGCAGTGGCTGGTGGACCCGGAACACGCGCCCTCCGGCGCCGACGTGGTCCACGAGCTCCGCTCGCTCTCCGGCAAGCTCTGAGCCATCCGCTGCGACTCGAAGCACCCGGACGCACTCCGCCACGGAAGGCGCCAGGTCGCGGGGTGAGGAAACCCGGCTGCCCCCTGCCGACCAGCCTGGGCGCCGCGGCTTGTCCCTGACCGTCAGGTCGCCCGCGATGACGGCACCCCCGACCTCCAGGTCCCGCATCGGCCGGAGATCGCCGTTGGCGGTGAGGCCACCACCGGCGACGACGTTCCACGGTGAGGCCGGGGGGAGATGCCGGGCAGGTCGGCCTCGCGTGCGGCGAGCACGTGTCGGCGGGCCTGCTCACGGCGGCCGGTGAGCAGGGCCGCTTCGACGAGCCGTCCGTCGACGCCCGGCAACCTGCTTCCAACCTCCTGCTGCGCCGCTACATCTCGGGCGTCGGCTCGTTGCACAGGACATGGCCAGTGCATCGGGCAAGCAGAGAAGACCCACACCGGTGCTGTGGGCGTTCGTCGTCCGTGAGTCTCCCTCACAGTCGCCGCCGGTCGCCGAGGCGGTCGTGGAGATCGGCGCTGCACAGTACGGGCAGCTGCTGGAGGACGCGATGGCCAGCGGCTTCGTCCTCGCCGCCGGCGAGCCCCCGCCGACCACGGCCGAGGTCCACGTCCGGGCCGGCCTTCTCACCGAACTGAGCCTGGTGGGCGGACACCGGGTGTGGGAGCCGGCACCGCCCGCCCCCGTCTCGCCCGAGTGGCTGTCCGCCGCCCGGACGCGGACCAAGGTGGTGGTCATCGTCGTCCCGCCCGGCACCTGGCCCCCGGTCCTGCCGGGCACCGCGTCCGCCGATCTCGCCGACGCGTTCACGGCCAACCTGCAGGAAGCGCGTGCGAACGGGTTGGTCCAGCACGGAACAGCCCGCCTCGTCACCCGGTGAGAACCTTGCCGTGATCGGTCCTCCCGCCGAGCAGCCGGTCGCCGCGAGCAGCGGCGGGGCGGCGAGCGGCGGCGGGGCGGCGAGCGGCGGCGGGGCGGCGAGCGGCGGCAGGATCCTGCTGTGGATCACGTCCCAGACCCGGTCGGCACTGGTGAACGTCACCTATGCCCAGGTCAGCAGGCTGACGGTTTCACCGGGCTGCAGGGTCTGCATCCTGGTCCCGTCGATGAGGTGCACCGGCTCGAAGCCCACGGCCGTGATCTGCCCGCCCTTGACGACCGCTCCGGCGCGTTCGTGCAGGGCCACGACCGGCCGCCCGTTCCCATGCGCCCAGCTCCGGGCAACAGGCGTGTCCCGCTCGCGGTGATGAACGAACACCCCGTGCCCTCCGACCAGGCTGAGGCCCCGGGTGTCGGCGTGGCCGCTGAGGTCCTCGTCCAGGTGCGCGATCGTGCTGATGTCCGCCCCGAGTAGCGCAGCACCCGCGCTCCCTCCGTAGACGGCCCCACCGCCCTCGACGAATCGCCTGAGCGCGGGCAGCAGGTCGTGGCGCCGGATCACCGACAGCAGCCGGTACGCATTCCCGCCACCGATGTACACGCCACGGAAGTCCGGGAAGCGTGAGAGCAGAGCCTCGCCGGTCGCGCCGTTCCACAGCTCGATGTCGGCAACTCCCAGGGGTGCGAACACTGAGTTCAGCCAGTTCATGCAGACGGCATAGTCGACCTCGGCCGGATCCATGGCAACCGGCCAGTACCACAACGGGCCAGAATCAACTGCTGTCGCGAACGCCGCGTCCAGCAGACGTGAATCCTGAGCGTCTCCGCCGCCGGACAGGAACAACGAGCCCGTCAACATTCACCCCCGGGTGGCCAAGTCTCCTACGACCGAACGTATGTGACCCCGTGCTCAGGACACAAGGCACTTTCGCGGCCGGCAGTGCGGCCGAGGGGCGGTGCGAGTCGGCCGTGGCCCGTCCGAGCGGCATTGCCCCGGACGGGCCACGGCAGGACGAGGGCACCTACGGCGTCGTCACGCCGGGACCACCCGGTAGCTCAGTGCCGCCGCCGGAAGGTTGGACCGGGCCAGCGAGCCGGTGGCCCACGGGTGGGCGCCGGTGCAGTCGGCCGCGGGGTACAGCACCACGGATGCGGAGCCGGAGACGACCTGAACCGAGAGGGCGGGCTCCGACAGCGTGTGGCACGTGCCGAGGTCGGTGAGGTCGACCGTGGTCACCGCTCCCGCCCCGACGGTGCCCGAGTAGAGATACGCGCCCTGCTGCAACGGGGGCCATCCGGCGGCGTTCGCCGCCCCGGTGCCGAGGCCGATCAAGGCCGCGGCCATGGTCGTGGCGGCGGCTGCGCCACGGAATCCCACCTTGGGTGTGAACATGTGATCCACCTCTACGTGTGTGGCGATGCCGCTGTGGGCACGGGCATGACTCGTTCGGTCATGTGCGAACGAAAGCAGATCCTTGCACGGTCGATCACGCGTCGGGGAGTACGGAACCGGTCAAACACGTGTGCTTGGCCGAGAGGTGTGGCGAGTACTGCCGGCCACCCTCCACGGCGCGGGGTATCACCGCCTTGACAGGTGACGATCGAGGCTGTGCGCCGAGAGTCGTCTCCGGTGGCGCCGGTGGCGCCAACCGAGATCGACGATGTGGCGAGCGGTCATGAGCAGGGAACCCGCCGGCGATCCTGCCGCCGTGGCGAGGCGCGCGGGCTACGGCAGACGGTTCGCGGCGCGCGGGTAGGCCGTCGGGAACCCGTTGAGCATCAGTCGGTACGCGGCGGTGTCGATCGATCCCCGTGGTCCTCCCTCGCCGTGCAGCCCGGACGCCGGATTCACGTTTTGCAGGATACTTATCGATCGATTACCTGCGTGAGAGACCGTCAGTCCTCGGGTGGCCGTGAGATGGCCCGGCCACCTCGAGAACGGGGGACAGGATGGGCAGCGGGTCGTTCTGGATCGACCTTCACGAGGTCGAGGCGGCTGCCAGGAAGATCGAGAGCATCGTCCGCGAGCTGGAATCCGCTGCCGAGCGGGTCGAGACCGCGGTGCAGCGGATTCCCCGGGCCGCGTACGGCACCGGTGAGTTGGGCAAGGCGCTGCTGGGAGGTGGGTCCGGAGCAAGCGGGCTGGTCGAGCACCAGCAGCAGGCGCTCCAGGGGATCCATCGCTATCTGCGGAACTCCGCCGCGATGGCGGAGAACCTGATGCTGATGTGCCGGCGGCACCGCGAGACCGACGGTGCCAGTGCCGCTGAGTTCCGGAACGGTGCCCCGTCATGATCGAGCTGCCTGCCGACCTGGCCGAGGTGCTGGCAGTCGTCCAGCGCCACGAGGACGGGGCCGACATCGCCTTCCCCGATGCCGACGAGAACCGCCTCGCGGATCTCGCCGAGGCCTGGGACGACTGGAACACCGCCGCCGAGCCCCGGATCCGGGCCATCGTGGCGAACGCGCAGCAGGCCCTGGCCCACATGTCCGGGGAGGCCGCCGACGGGTTCCAGCGGTACCTGGAGCGGTACTGCGGCCGTGACGACGCCCATACGGCCACCACGCTGGAGAGCGGGCTCGGCATGGCCACCTGCCTGCACGGCGCGGCCGGCACGGTGACCCGGGCCAAGACGACGATGGTCGAGCAGCTGTGGTCCACCAAGCACTACCTCGACAGCAGCCTGCCCGGTGCCTCGCCCGAGGTGGCGGCGCAGTCCGAGGGCGTGCGGCTGACGGTGGACTCGTGCAAGCACCACACCGGCCAGGCGAGCGCCGACGTCGACTCGATGCTGCGCCGGAGCGCGGACCGGATCGAGAGCATGGACGGTGCCGGGCAGGTCTGTGCACTCGGCGACACCGGCGCCCGGGACAGCGGCACCGCCGACGCGTTCGCCTCGACCAAGGTCCCGGGGCAGGCGGGCGGATCGGCCTGCCCGCCGAGCGGCTCCGCGACCACCGGGCTGAGCCTGGCGGGCTTCACCGGCGCCGTCGCGAGTGCGGACGCGCCGGGCGTGGCACCTGCCGCCGACTCCGCCGGCCTTGCCGGGGTTTCCGGGACTTCCGGGGCCTCGGGGGGTGCGCCCGCCGGTGTGCTCGGTGCGGCCGCGGTCGGCGCGGGTGCCGTCAACGGGGCTGCGGGACGCGGGCCTGCCGTCGGTGGGACGGCGGGCCGGGCCGGGGCGGGGAGCATGCCGTCCGCTGCGGGCGCGGGCCCCGATCCACGGTCCCGTACGGTGCCGGGCACCGGCGGACAGAGCACGCTCCAGCCGACACGGCAACCGCTCGGCCCGGGTGCGGGCCCCGGTACCGGAGGGCGGGCGGGCTCGGGTGCCACCACCGCCGGTGCGGGTGTCACCACTGCCGGTGCGGGTGCCACCGGCCGGGGCCCCGTCATCGGCGGCATGCACGGTGCCGGTCGCGCCGGAGGCAAGAAGAGCGCGCCCGGCAGGCGCAGGCCCGGACTCGTCACCCAGGAGGCACCGGAGCAGGACGAGGTGCTCACCGACTCCGGCATCCAGGGCCAGGCCGGGGATGCCCCGGTACGTGACCGGCGGGCGCAACGGGCGAGGCAGCGCTGGCTGGACGACGCGCGGACCGGCGTTGCCGGAGAGCATCGGGCGGAAACCCCGCAGAAGCCCGGCGAGGAGGAGCCCCCGCCCGCGGGTGACAGCGACCTGCTCAAGCAGCTGACCAGCGTGGTGCTCGGCCCCGAGCCGGAAGGAAAGGGGCGGGCGGCGACTTCCGCTCCGGCCGGAGCCGACGGAGCCGCAGCCGGGCAGGCCGAGGGTCGGCCGGCCGCTGACGTCGCGGGCGGCGAGCAGGGCCGGACGGCCACCCCGCGGCGCCAGGGCGAGCCGGACCAGGGCCCGGGTGCCGGGGTGTCGGCGCAGACCGGAGCGGAAGCCGCGGCCAAGCGTGCGCCGCTGCGGGAGGAGGGCGGCTTCCAGGTGCCCAGCCCGCATCTGCGGGCGGCGCTCGCGAAGTTGGCGACCTCCGGCGCGTTCGACAGGTCCGAACCCGCCTTGGCGCCCGCGCGGTCTTCGGCCGTGCCGCAGAGCCCTCAGCAGTGAGCGGCTGCGCAGAGAACGAGTAACGCGTGCCGTCGGCCGTCGGCCGGCGCTCGCAGGCATTCCGTCCACCGGTCGTCCGGCCGGTGGACGGCACAAGTCGGTGAGGAAGTGTCATGGAAGATGCGTTTCGCACGATGGTGCACGAGCCCGGTGAGGTGCCGGCGCCGGGCAGCCGGCCGACGGGGCCGGTGACGGGGCTGGTGACGGGTTCGGTGGTCGTCGGTCCGCAGGGCGCCGGAACGGCGGTGATGGCCGTCGGTTCGCCCGCCCCGGGCACGGGAACCCTGACGGCCTCCCGCGGCGCGGCGGCCCAGGCGGCGCCCGCGGCCGCAAGCGCGGGTACGGGTATCAGGGTCAGCCCCGAGCAGTACCGGACGGCGAGCTCCCCGATGTCCGCCGCCGCCGAGCGTGTCTCGGAGCTGTATCTCAGCCTCGACGAGTTCCTGACCAGCATGAACGCGACCTCGCCGTGGGGCAAGGACCACGCGGGAGAACAGTTCGCCGAAGGGGAGAAGGGCTACCTGGCCTACAGCGCGGCCACGCTCAAGGGGCTGAAGAACCTCCCCGCCGCCCTGCACCGCATCGCGGAAGGCCTGAAGACGATGGCTCAGAACTACGAGTCGGTGGAGTCCGGCACGGTCGCCGACCTCAACGGCCGCGGCCAGGAGCTTCGGGTGGTGGAGTCCCTGCCCACTCCCGTGATCACCCTCCCGCCCGCAGGCGCCACGGCCGGCCCGCCGTCACCGGCGCCGCTCACCGCGACCAACCGCGAGATCGGCCGCGGCCGCATCGGTGGGGGGCGCTGATCATGGCTGTGGAGGTACCCGAGCCCCTGCAGTGGGTTCTGCTGCTGCTGTCGGGCGCCCGCTGGCCCGAGGCCGACGAGGACCACCTGCGGCAGATGGCCGAGCACTGGCGCGCCACGGCGAGCGCTCTCGACGACATCGGCGGGACCACGGACGCCACGATGCGACGTGCACTGGCCGACCAGGAGGGCGTGGCCGCGACGAAGCTGGCCGAGTACTGGGCCAACTTCACGACCGGCAAGGGCGAGGACCAGCCCGGAGTGTTCCCGGGGCTGGTCGCGGCGTGCAACGGCATGGGCGACATGCTGGAGTCGATGGCCAACTCCGCCGAGACGGCCAAGATCCAGATCATCGCCCAACTGGGCATCCTGGCCTTGGACATCGCCACCGCGGAGGTGGAGGCTCCCTTCACCGCGGGCCTCTCGCTGGCCCAGATCCCCGTCGCGGTCGGCGCCATCCGTACGGTCGTCCAGCAGATCATCAAGAAGCTGGTGCTGGAGGCCGTGGAGTTCGCGGCCAAGCAGGCCGTCCAGATGGCCGCCATCAACCTGCTCGCCCAGTCCATCGAGGTCATGCAGGGGCACCGCAAGGGCGTCGACCTGAACGAGGTCGGCCAGAACGCCGTGGGCGGCGCGGTGGCAGGTGCGTCCGGCAACCTGCTGGGCAAGGGTCTCGGCGCGGCCGGTGCCAAGGTCGGGCTCGGCCGGGTGATGGGCACCCTGCCGGGCAGGATGGTGACGGCCGGTGCGGTCGGTGTCGGCGCGGACGTCGTGACCCAGGCGGTCACCACCGGCACGGTGGACAGCCACAGCCTGCTCGGTTCCGGCCTCAGCGGTGCCGCGGGCGCGGGTCTCCACGCGGGCGGCGCCGCGCTCAACGAGCACTTCCGCCCTCCCACCGAGGCCCCGCACGCGGGTGTGCCGACCGGGGGAGGAGCGCTGCCCGGTGCCGGCGAGCACGGCGCGGCGGTCCCACGGTCGGCGGAGGGCCCCGGCGCGGCCGCCGGCTCGGACGGTCCGGCCCCGGCGAGCGGTGCGCACCCGGGAGCCGAGGGCCCGGCCCACCCGGTCGCGTCGGACCACACGGGCGCGGGGGCCGCCGCTCCTGCGGGAGAGGCCGGTTCCCCGGGCCATCAGATGTCGCGCGGCATCGGCGACGGCGCTGCTCCGGCCGCCGGGACCGCTCCCGGACACGCCGACACCTCAGCCGCGTTCGAGAGCCCGATGCACGCGCCGGCCGCCGAGACCGGCCATCCGGCGCCGCACTCGGCCGTGGACAGCGGAGCTCAGCTCACCACCGGTGAGCCGGGCACCGGCACGGCGGGCGGCCACGGTGTTCCGGCTGCGTCCGGCCTTCATGCCGCTGATGCCCCCTCGCCGCACCTGCTGTCGGCCGAGGCGCCGGTGGCGGCGCACCAGGTTCCGGCTCCGATCGAGCTGGGCCCGCACGCGGCGGAGGTGCCTTCGCCGCATCTGCTGTCGGCCGAGGCGCCGGTGGCGGCGCACCAGGCCCCGGCCCCGATCGAGCTGGGCCCGCACGCGGCGGACGTGGCCTCGCCGCATCTGCTGTCGGCCGAGGCGCCGGTGGCGGCGCACCAGGCTCCGGCTCCGATCGAGCTGGGCCCGCACGCGGCGGAGGTGCCTTCGCCGCATCTGCTGTCGGCCGAGGCGCCGGTGGCGGCGCACCAGGCCCCGGCCCCGATCGAGCTCGGTCCGCACGCGGCGGACGTGGCCTCGCCGAACCTCGCGCACACCGAGGTCGCGGCGGTGGCCCAGCCGGAGACGGTCGGCCAGGGCCCGTCCGCAGCCGTCCGTCCCGAGTCGCCGATCGAGGGACCGCACCTGACGCCGGGCGCGGGTGACGCGGCGCGCACCGCGTCCGACCGGCCGACCGGTCAGGCGCAGCCGACGCGTGGGCTGCACGAGCATCCCTCCGGGCCGGCGCTGGTCTACCCGATCCAGCAGTCCGCGGCGCAGAAGGCGCTCTTCAAGGCGAAGAACCTGGTGCGACCGGACGTTCCGGCCGCCGTGCACGAGTTGAAGGACCTGATGCCGCAGCAGAGCTCCGGCGGCAAGTACCTGCACCCGGAGTCCAGCACCGGGCGGCCCTTCGAGGGCATCCATCTGAACACGCGTACCAACACGCTCAAGACCGATCACGACCCGACCACGCTCAACGATCTCTCGTCGAGTGTCGTGCGCACGGTCCGGAACGACACCGACGCGGCGCTCGCCCGCTGGGCTCCCGACAAGGTCAGCGGCAGTGGACAGGACAGGATGGAGGCGGCGGCTCGCCTGGACTACCGGACCGCCGACTACTGGAGGGGGCAGGACGCCCGCCGCGAGCAGCTCGACGCCATCGTGGCGGCCAGAACGGCGAGTTCGCCCGCCGGACTCTCGCCGGAGGCCCTGCACGGGGTGGACACGGCACTGCACGACGCCCCGGACGCCATCACCGGCGCCGGCCGGATCCTCGCGCAGCACCAGGGCTTTGTGCTGGGCGAGGTGCACTCGGCGTCGACCAGCTGGCCCTTCCTGAAGGAGAACATGGCGGCCCTCAAGGAACAGGGCGTCAGGACCGTGTACCTGGAGGCACTGCGGGACGACAGCTTCCAGCACCACCTGGACTCCCACATGCGCGCCCCGGAGGGGGCGGCGATGCCGCCGGAGCTCGATGCGATGATCTCGCGCTACGACAGCTCGCACGGCTCGCTGCCGGGCAACGGTCTGCGTGAGGTGGTCGAGGCCGCCAAGGCCGAGGGAGTGGACGTCCGGGCCGTGGACGGCCGTCCGGCCCGCCGGGAGGCCGGTGAGTGGGGGCTGTACGAGCGGGCGGCACGGTTCAACACCTATGCGGCCGACGCGGTCTCCGGTGACGGGAAGTACGTGATGGTGGTCGGGAAGGCGCACGTCCATCCGCACCCGGCTCCGGAGGGGGCGACCCCGGTGGGCCCGGTCCACTCCGAGCTCCCGGCGCCCGGCCTCTCCCAGCTGCTCCGGGTACCCGGGCTGGAACTGCGGGACGGGCCGGGCGGGTCGGTGTTCCAGCACGTCCGGCCGCCCGCCGCGGAACCGGCGGCGCCGACGGGTGCGGGGCAGTCGTGACCTTTCCCCGTCCAGTACGGCCCGAGCAGGCCGAGCCGTTCTCCCAGAGACAGGAACCCCCGGTGCACCGACCGGCACTGACGGCCGCCAAGGCCGTCGCCTACCTCACGATCGCCCCCGGTGTGCTCCTGGTCGGCACGGTCGGGCATCCGGACACGGTGACCACCGCGCCATCGCGGCCCGCACCGGCCCCGATCGGTACGTACTCCGGCCCGACGGGGGGTCGGGAGCCCGGTCCGCTCGGCGCCCCGGGCACCCCGCCGGCGCCGGCCGCGACCGCCGCCGTCCCGTACCGGGGCCTGGGCACGCTGGACGTGTGGGCTTCCGAGCTGCGGATGGACGCGCTCGGCGGCGAGGCGTCCTCCGCCGCCGACGGTACGGCGGTCGGTACCCGCGTGATGCCCGGCGCGGACAGCCAGGAGTGGATCCTCCGGCCGCGGCAGGACGGCGAGTTCACCGTCCAGTCCCTGCTGTCCGGCGGCGCCCCCGAACCCCGGGTGCTCACCGCCGAGCCGGGCGGCCTGGTGGACCTGCGGGACGACCGCTCGCAGAGCGGGGAGGAAGTCGGGGCGCAGCTCTGGCGGTTCACCGAGCGGATGCCCGTGATCCGGCTCGATCCGGCCACCCGGCGGCCGGCCATGCGCTTCAGGATCCGCGCGCACCAAGGCGGTTGCCTGGTCGCCGCGCCGGCCGGCGGGCCGCTGTCGGTCGGGGACTGCGCGACCACCGACACCTGGTGGAGCGACCGGGGCCTGCACGCCAGGACAGCCTTCTGAGGGCTCCGGGCACGACCGAAAGGTTTGGGTGGCGGTACCGAGAATTCCGCCGGATTCCGGTGTCCGCCGGCCTCCGGCGGTCCACGCTCAGAAGCAGCACCACCGGAGCCCCTGCCGTCCCGTACGGCAGGGCCTCCCGCACCAACTCGTACAAGGAGATCTGTTGAGCAACGAGAGCCTGGCCAACCTGCTCAAGGAGGAGCGTCGTTTCGCTCCGCCCGCGGAGCTCGCCGCGGCCGCCAACGTCACCGCGGCCG
>NZ_JBHJVK010000082.1:0-34442 GCF_042264695.1 Kitasatospora sp. NPDC056138
CCGACACCGGCCTGGTCTCCCTCGACGGCTCCCCCCTACGCTCCGCCCCCGCCGACACCGTCACCCTCAGCCGCCTCTACTTCCTCTGAAAACCCTCAGCGGGCCAGGGGATCGCCCCCGTCGACCGCCGACCGCCGACCGCCGACCGCCGACCGCCGACCGCCGGCTCCTCGGCTCGGCGGCCGGGCCGGGCGCCGGTCAGGGGCGGTCCAGCTCCGCGTCGATCCCGTTCCGGAGCAGTCGGCGGGCGTGCTCCAGCGGCAGCGAACCGCTGAGCCAGCGGATGCTGAGGCCCTCCAGCAGTGCGGTCAGGCGTTCGGCCGAAGCCGCGTGGGCCGGAGCCGTGCCCATGGGGTCGGCCCGGCCGAGCAGATCGGCGATCTCGTGCACCCAGGTGTGGGTGGCCTTGGCCAGATCCTCGCGCAGGAACGGCTCGAAGACCGCGCTGGCCCTGAGTTCGCCCCAGGCCGTGCTGTTCTCCCGTACCTCGGGGGTGTCCTGGAGTTCGAGGAGCAGCACCTGCTCCAGGTCGCTGCGGGGGTCGGCCGACTGCATGCCCGGATCCCGTTCGGCGGTGTAGCGGTCGGCCCGGTCGCTGATGAACTCCAAGGTCCGGCGCAGGATTTCGGCGCGGTCGGTGAAGTGGTAGTAGATCAACGAGGTGGACACTCCAGCCTCGGCTGCCAGCTCGCTCACGCGTAGCCCGCGCACGCCACGTCGTGTGATGACGCGCGTGGCTGCTCTGAGTATTTCTGTTCGACGGTCCGACACGAGCGCCCAGCCTACCCGGCGGTGGGGCCTGTCGGAGACTTTTCCTGATCGAATCATCAGGATGTCCTGAGCGAGCCTGCGGGCGGAATCACCAGTTCAGGAGCCTTGCCGATGGCACCCCCGAAGCCGGTTGTCGGGCTCTGCGGGTGCGTACGGTACATGCCTGGCGCTGTGGGGCACTGGCGGGGCGAGATGTATTGACTGAATTTTCAGTTCGGAGGAGGATGCGGGGCACACCACGCCTCCCGGGCCCTCGCTCCGGGAGCTCCACGGACCAGTCCGTATGGCCCGGCCCGGCGAGTTCCGCCGCAGGCCCGCCGTCCGGCTCCACACCGCCGCCGCGAGCGGTGGCAGCCGACCCGGGGATGTGCCGGCCGAACGCCGTTGCGGCCGGCCCCCATCGTCCGGGTACCGACCCGACACCCACACAGGAGAACAGCCGTGAACTTCAAGATGCCCGCCGAGTGGACCGAGCACGAGGCGTGCCTGATGGCCTGGCCGACGCGGGTCGAGCTGTGGGGCGAGACCTTCGAGGAGGTCAAGCGGGAGTACGCGCAGGTCGCCCGGGCGATCGCCGAGTTCGAGCCGGTGACCATGGTCGCCCGCCCGGGACAGGGGGAGGAGGCACGTGCCCTCTGCGGCGAGGCGGTCGAGGTGGTGGAACTGCCGCTCGACGACTCGTGGTTCCGCGACTCGGGCCCGATCTTCGTGCTCGGGCCCGACGGCGAACGCGCGGGCGTGGACTTCCGCTTCAACGCCTGGGGCGGCAAGCACCACCCGTACGACAGCGACGACAGGATCGCTGCCGCGCTGCTGGAACGCCTCGGCGTCGAACGCATCGACTCCCGGATGATCCTCGAAGGCGGGGCGATCACCGTCGACGGCGAGGGCACCCTGATCACCACCGAGCAGTGCCTGCTCCACCCCAACCGCAACCCCGGGATGAGCAGGGCGGAGATCGAGGCGGAGCTGATCGCCCGGCTCGGCGTCAGCACGGTGATCTGGCTGCCCTACGGCGGCCTGCTGGACACCGAGACCGACGGCCACGTGGACGGGGTCTGCGCCTTCGTCGCCCCCGGCAAGGTGCTGGTGCAGCTGCCGGGCGACCCCGCCCACCCCGACCACGAGAGGATGCGCGCGAACCGCGCCGTCCTGGCGGCGGCCACCGACGCCCGCGGCCGCAGGCTGGAGGTCCTCGACCTGCCGCAGAGCGCGTTCGTCGAGGTGGACGGCCGACGGACCGAGGTGGGCTACCTGAACTTCTACGTCGCCAACGGCGGGGTTGTCGTGCCGGTCGCCGACACCCCCGAGGACGACGGAGCGCTGGCGGTCATCGCTGCCGCGTTCCCCGGCCGCAAGGTCGTCGGTGTCCGCTCCCGTGTGATCGCCTACGGCGGCGGTGGCGTGCACTGCATCACCCAGCAGGTGCCGGTCGCAGGGACGCGCGCGTGACCGGTGCACCGCACACCCACCACCGTGACACCGTCCGGTCGCTGGGCCGTCCCGTCGACATCCACCGTTGCCGTTGAAAGAGAGACCGATGCCAAGAAGTCTGCCGCGGTCCCCAGGGCGCAGATCCCTGCGCCGCCGCTGCGCCCTCCCAGCCGCGGCCCTGGCCTCCTTCACCCTGGTCGCCGCCTGCTCCGGGCCACCCGGCGGTACGTCCGCCACCGCGCGGGCCTACGAGCTCTCGGCGGCCACCCCGGCCGCCGGGGGAGAGCTCGCCTCCTTCAGCTGGGCGCTGTACGCCGAGCCGCTGACGCTGGACTACATCAACGCCTTCGACTACCCGTCGAACATGATCCTGTCCAACGTCTGCGAGAGCCTGATGCGCTGGACGCCGCAGCTGACCGAGGTCCCGGGCCTGGCCGAGAAGGCGTCGAACCCGGACCCGACCACCTGGGTCTACGACCTGCGCGCCGGTGTGCACTTCCACGGCGGCGGCGTGATGACCGCCGACGACGCGGTCTACAGCCTCCGGCGGCAGATGGACCCCGACAACGCCGCGGCCTGGTCGACCGTCTTCCAGAACGTCGACTCCGTCACCAGGACCGGGCCGTTGCAGGTCACGGTGAAGCTGAAGTCCCCGGACTCGCAGTTCCCGCAGTACATGGCCAGCGCCGCGGGCGTGGTGGCCGACCGGGCCGCCGTCGAGGCGGCGGGCAAGGACTGGGGCACCGGGAGCGTGGACTGCACCGGCCCCTACCGGCTCGGCAGGTGGAACAAGGGCCAGTCACTCGAACTGGAGCGGTTCGACGACTACTGGGGCACCAGGGCCAAGTCCCGCGAGGTGGTCTTCCAGTTCCTCAAGGACCCCTCCGCGCGCACCAGCGCGATGCTCAGCGGCGAGGTGGACGGCGGCTACCTGATCCCCACCGAGAGCTACGACCGCCTGCGCGCCGGCGGGACGGGCAACCTGTACTTCGGCGAGAGCCTGAGTACCGTCAACGTCAACATCACCACCATGAAGGGCCCGCTCGGCGACGTCCGGGTCCGGCGTGCGCTGTCCATGGCGCTGGACCGCTCGGGGTTCGTCAAGGCCGGCCTGGCCGGCGTGGGCACCGTCACCGGCGCCCTCACCGGACGGCCCGCCTGGGCGGCCGCCTCCGCCGACACCCGGAAGGCCGCCTTCGACGACCTCCCCCCGGCCGCCCAGGACCTGGAGCAGGCCAGGGCACTGATCCGGCAGGCGGGCGCCACCGGCAGCACCGTGACCGTCGCCACCAGCTCGATCGGCCAGGACGTGTCGCTGCTGGCCACCGCCGTCCAGTCGGCCGGCACCCGGATCGGGCTGGACGTCCGGCTGAAGACGGTCGCCCCCGACGCCTACAGCGCGCTGTTCACCGACCCGAAGGCACGCGAGGGGATCGACATGTTCCCCGAGACCTACTACCTGTCCATCACCGACCCGATGGACCTCCTCGCCAACTTCCAGACCGGCTCCGGGCAGAACTACGCCGAGTACAGCGACCCCGGCTACGACAGCCTGGTCAAGCAGGTCCAGGCGACCTACGACCCGGCCCGGCGACTGGCCCTGGAGGCGAAGCTGCAGCGGCAGGCCGCCGACCAGGTCCTGTGGATCCCGGTCGCCGACTGGCCCACCAGCGTGTTCCTCAACAAGAGGATCACCGGCGCGCCCACCACCATCTCCTACCTCTACTACCCGTGGGCGGCCGACGTGGGGGACGCACGGTGAACTTCCTGAGATTCGCCGCACGACGGCTGGCCGAGATGGCCGCCACGCTGCTCGGCGCCTCGTTCGTGATCTTCGGTGCGCTGTACCTGGCACCGGGCGACCCGGCGGCCTTCCTGCTCTCGGGACGGTCGGCCTCACCCGAGGCCCTCAAGGCGATCGACGACCAGTACCACCTGAACGACCCCTTCGCGGAGCAGTACCTGCGCTGGCTCGGCCAGGTGCTGCACGGCGACTTCGGCCGCTCGATCACCTACCGCACCGACGTGTCCCGGCTGCTGGCGGACCGGCTGCCCAGCACCCTGCTGCTGGTCGCCATGGCACTGGTGCTGGTCCTCGTCCTCGGCCTGCTGCTCGGCTGGATCGGCGCGGTCCGCGGCGGCGCCGTCGACTCCACGATCCTGGTCACCACCACCGTCGCCGTCGGCACCCCCTCCTTCGTCGCCGCCGTCCTGCTCCAGAGCCTGTTCGCGGTGAGACTGGGCTGGTTCCCCACCGGCGGCACCGGGAACGGCCTCGGCCAGATGCTCTGGCACCTGACCCTGCCGGCCGTCGCGCTCGCGCTCTACCTGATCGGGATGCTCGCCCGGGTCACCCGGGCCGCGATGCTCGACGTCCTCGGCCAGGAGCACGTCACCGTGGCCCGCAGCCGGGGCGTGCCCGAGCACCGCGTGATCCGCCGGCACGTCTTCCGCAACGCGCTGGGCACCGTGCTCACCACCGGCGGCCTCATCGTCTCCACCCTGCTCATCTGCACCGTCCTCGTGGAGTCGGCGTTCAGCGTGGGCGGTATCGGCCAGCTCCTCGAACTGTCCACCACGACCAAGGACTTCCCCACCGTGCAGGCCATCTCCCTGATCATGGTCGCGCTGTTCATGACGGTGAACCTCGTCGTCGACCTGCTCCACCCGCTGGTCGACCCGCGGGTCGCCTTCGAACCGAGGAGGTCCGCCGGATGACCTCAACCGTCCTGCGCCGCCCGGGCCTCGCCCGGATCCGCACCACCCGCGCGCCGCTCCTCCTGGTGTGCACCGGGTTCGTCGCCCTGGTCGTCCTGACCGCGCTGCTCGCCCCCTGGCTGGCCCCGCACGAACCCAACTCCGTCGACCTGGGCAGCGCACTCGCCGGGCCGTCCGCCGACCACCTGGCCGGCGTCGACGCCTCCGGCCGCGACACCCTCTCCCGGCTGATGATCGGAGCGCGCACCTCGCTGCTCGGCCCGCTCGGGGTGGTCGTCTTCTCCACACTGGCAGGCGTCGCCATCGGCGTCGCCGCCGCCTGGCGGGGAGGCTGGCTGGACTCCGTCCTGTCCCGCAGCACCGAACTCGTCTTCGCCTTCCCCGGCATGCTGCTGGCCATCCTGATCGTCTCGGTCCACGGCGAAGGTCTCACCGCCCCGGTCCTCGCCCTCGCCGTCGCCTACCTCCCCTACGTCAGCCGGCTCACCCGCTCCCTGGTGATCGCCGAACGCGAACGCCCCTACGTCGAGGCCCACCACGTCCAGGGCCACTCCGGCCTGCAGATCTGCCTGCGCCACGTGATCCCCAACATCGCCCCCGTCGTCCTCGCCCAGTCCACCATCAACTTCGGCTACGCCCTCATCGACCTGGCCGGCCTCTCCTTCCTCGGACTCGGCGTCCCCGCGCTGACCCCCGACTGGGGCCGGATGGTCTTCGACGGCGAGAGCGCCATCCAGCGCGGCTACCCCCTGTCGGCGATCCTGCCCTGCGCCGCCGTCATCCTGACCGTCGTCGCCTTCAACGTCGTCGGCGAACGCTGGGCCGACCGGGTCGCCAGGAGGGACCGATGAACACCCTCGACATCCGGGGACTGCGACTGCACCTGCCGAACACCGCCAGACCCGTCCTGGCCGGCGTCGACCTCACCGTCGGCGCCGGGGAGACCGTGGCACTCGTCGGAGAGTCCGGCTCCGGCAAGACCCTCACCTCCCGCAGCGTCCTGCGCCTGCTGCCGAAGGGCGCCGCCACCGAGGGGGAGGTGCGGGTCGCCGGCCAGAACGTCCTGACCATGACCCCCGAACAGCTGCGCCGGCTGCGGACCACCACCGCGGCGATGATCTTCCAGGACCCCAGGGCCGCCATCAACCCGCTGCGCCGGATCGGGGACTTCCTCACCGAGGGCGTACGCATCAACGCGGGCGTGAGCGCCGACGCGGCCACCGGACGGGCCGGCGAGATGCTGGAGGCCGTCGGCCTCACCACCGCCGTGCTGCGGCAGTACCCGGTGCAGCTGTCCGGCGGCATGCTGCAACGCGTCATGATCGCGGCGGCACTGATGGGCGACCCGGCCCTCGTCCTCGCCGACGAGCCCACCACGGCACTGGACGTCACCACCCAGGCCGAGGTGGTGGCACTCCTCACCGAACTGCGTGAACGCTTCGGCACCGGACTGCTCTTCGTCACCCACGACCTCGGCCTCGCCGCAGCCATCAGCGACCGGGTCTACGTCATGTACGCCGGGCGGATCGTCGAAACCGGCCCCGCCGACACGCTGTTCACCCGGCCCCGCCACCCCTACACGGCCGCGCTGCTCGACTCGACTCCGCGCCTGGACGCACCGCCGGGCCGGCTCGCCGCCATCGTCGGACAACCGCCCAGCCTGCGCGAGGAGTTGACCGGCTGCCCGTTCGCCCCCCGGTGCCCGCTCGTGACCTCCCGGTGCACCCTGCAGGCACCCGAGCTGCTCCAAGTCCAAGTCCAGGCCCAGGTCCAGGCCCAAGTCCAGGGCCAGGCCCAGGCGCGGGGCCGGATTCAGGCCGAGTCGGCCCATCGGGTCTCCTGTCACCACAGCGACCGGCTCGAAGAGGGGAGCACCGATGCCTGACCCCGTGGCGGAGGACGTCACAGCGACCAGCGCGGAGGGAACGCCGCCGATGCGCAGGACCCTCCTGGAGGCCGTCGGCCTGCACCGGGCCTACGGGAGCGTGCGGGCAGTCGACGACGTCTCGTTCAGCCTCGCCGAGGGCGGATCGCTGGGCATCGTCGGCGAGTCCGGCTCGGGCAAGACGACCACCGCCCGCATCGTGGTGGGCCTGGAACGCGCGGACTCGGGCCGGGTTCTGGTCCACGGCCGGGAGCGGACCGATCGTCGGCGCGGCCGGGCCCAGCGGCTCGCCCGAGCCCGTGAGGTCCAGATGGTCTTCCAGGACCCGTATCTCTCCCTCGACCCCCGTACGACCGTGTACGGCGCGCTGCGCGAGACCCTCAGGCTGCACTTCCCCGAGGCGGACCACCCGCGGCGGATCGCCAAACTGCTCGACCAGGTCGGCCTCGGCAGCCGGGAGGCCGAGGCGCTGCCCCGGCAGCTGTCCGGCGGGCAGCGCCAGCGCGTCGCGATCGCCCGCGCGCTGGCGGTCGGGCCCGCCGTCCTGGTGCTGGACGAGGCGGTGGCCGCGCTCGACGTCTCCGTGCAGGCGCAGATCCTCAACCTGCTCTCCGACGTCCGCGAGCAGACCGGGATCGGCTACCTGTTCATCACCCACGACCTCGGTGTGGTGCGCTGCGTCACCGACGACGTGATCGTCATGCGGCACGGCCGGATCGTCGAATCGGGGCCCACGGCCCAGGTCCTCGCCGGTCCCCGGCATCCCTACACCCGGCTGCTGCTGGAGTCCGTCCCCCGACCCGGCTGGGACCCGCAGGGCATCGCGGCGGCACGCCGCGCACTGTAGGGCGGCCGGTCCCGGGGAGGGCGCACGAACGAGTCCGTGGCCGGAGCGGCGACGGACTCGTGCTCGTCGCGGGTGCGGTCAGCCCCGGGCGTCGTCGGAGCCGCTGTCGTCGGTGTTCTTGCAGAGCGGGACGTCTCCGGTGTTGGCGACGAAGGCGGCGCTGACCCAGGTGTCGCGGTCGCGCAGCAGGTACCAGACGGCGTTGCCGTCGATCACCTGCGCGTGGACCTTGCAGCGCAGGCCCACCTTCTCGTGCTGCCGGAGGATGCCCTCCGCCGAGGAGTCGGTGCTCGGGTACTCGCGTTCGTTGACACCGGTCGGTGAGGTGACGGTGCCGTACGGGCGATCGGGCGTGGCCGGAGCGGTCTGGCCCGGGGCGGTCTGGCCCGAAGCGGGCGTGGCCGAAGCGGTCTGGGCCGAGGCCGTCCGGGCCGAAGCGGTCTGGGCCGGGAGGAGGGGGAGGAGGACGGGCGCGGCGGCGAGCAGCGCGGCGGTCAGCACGGTGGTGTGGGTGCGGCGGTGAGCGCGCCGTTTGCAGCTGATCATGTGCGGAGTGTAGGAACCCCGGTGCGGTTCCGACGCGAAGCAGGGCTCGCGTCGCGGTCTTCGGCCCCGTACGGCGCACCCGGTGCCGGTCCCTGGCAGGGCCGGCCCGGCCCGTACGGCGCGGCCGGGCAGGGAGCAGGGCCGGCGTGTACCCGTCGCCCCCGGTCAGCCTCGGTAGGCCGGCAGGCCGGGGACCGTGGAGACCTGGGTCGGGGCGGCCGAGCCGTCGGCCGGGACGGTCGAGATGCCGACGGGCGTCCGGACGGCGATGGTACGGCCGTCGGGGGACCAGGCGGGCTCGGTGTAGTCCGTGGTGGCGGCGGGCGTGATGTCCCTGGCGGCGGAGTTGTCGCCGAGGCCCTGTTCGAAGATGTGGTCGTGTCCGCCCGAGGACCGGACGAAGGCGACGGCCGTCCCGTCGGGCGACAGGGCGGGCTCGGAGCCCTGGGCGACCGGGGAGACCTGCTCGCGCAGGTAGTCGTCCCGGATGTAGACCTGGCCGGTGGTGGAGTTCGCGTAGACGGTGCTCCCGTGGCTTCCGCCGGTGTTCGGCCAGGCGTTGCCGGTCTGCGGAATCGGGTTCGGGTAGCTGCCGCCCTCCGCGTCCAGGCCCAGCACCGTCGGTGCCGCGGCACCGGTGGCGGACACGCCTTCCAACCGGGCGACGCCGCCCTGGGAGACGGTGAAGAACAGGTTGTTCCTGGCGGGGTTTCCGTACCTGGAGTCGGCCGCCGTCACCTGCCAGGTGGGGTGGGACCAGGTCTGGCCACCGGGATTCCTGGCGACGGTGACGCGTCCGCTGCCGTCCGGATTGCTGACGACGAGGTCGCCCGAGCCGTTGACGAACGCGGCCTTCGCGCCGTCGGGGGACCAGGCGAGGTCCCTGACGACGGTGCCGAAGTCGACCGACGTGCCGTTCATCAGCACGCGGCTGGTGCCGTTGCTGATGGTGAGTCGGCTGTTCGCCGTTCCGTTCAGGACGGGGACGGGAGCCGAGCGGCTGGGGGCGGGCCCGGGCCCGGTGGGGGTGGAAGCGGAGCCGGTGGGTGCGGGGGTGGACGCTGCCGTGCCGGTCGGGGTGCCCGACGCCGTCCCGGTCGAGGTGGGCGCTGCGCCGGTCGGGGCGCTGGTGACCGCGCCGACGGCGCTGGCCGGCGCTGCGGCCCTGGCGGTGTCGGTGGGGCCGCAGCCGGACAGCAGCAGTGCGGTGCCGGTGGTGACGGCCACGGTGAGGGTGACGGCGACGGCGGAGCCGAGACGGGTACCAGCGGACATGGGTGCTTCCCCCCGGGGACGTTGATGCGACAGGCCGTGTTGCACGTTCGCCGGAGCCGCGCCGTGGGGCAGTGCCTGGTGTGGGACAGCTGCCGTCTCAGGGCCTCGGTCCGCCCGTTCGACCGGTTGGTGCTCTGTGCGATGAGTGAAGACTGGCAGCCCGAAATCCGGTATCCGTGCGACGGCTGTCACAGCCGCGCAACAGGTTTCTCGCGCGGCGGGTGCCGGCGGGGACGGCAGGGCGGCTGCGGCCTCCCGGTCCGCCGGGGTCCCGAAGTCGCCCATGCTGCCCGGGGGTTGTCGATTCCTGATCACTGCGGCGGCCACTGAGCGGATGACGCGTGGAGAGCGGCACCACCGGGTGCCGCTCTCCACCGCCCGGAACGCCGGGGGCGCGGGGCGTGTCGTCTCGTCCCGCACCCTCCCTCCGTCAGCGGGGGACCAGTCCCTCCAGCATCTTCGGCAGGTCCCGGCTGTGGATGACCCCGAGGCTCCTCGTCGCGCGCGTGAGTGCGACGTAGAGGTCGTTCACGCCGCGGACGTGCGCGGCGAGCGCCGACGCGGTCGCGGTCGCGGCGAAAGCCCGGTAGGCACCCAGCACCGCGGCCGCACCGGCGACCCCGGCCAGGGCACCGCGGCGCCGCCACCAGTGGCGCGGCGCCGGTTCGTTCGCCTGCCCGAAATCGGTCAGTGCGCCGCGTGTGATACGCAGCGCGTCACTGTTCAAGTCCTCTGACTGCTCGGCGAGTTCCTCAAGCAGCCGGGTGGCTATGCGCTCTGTGGCCATCATGCCCCGTCTCGGGTTCCTGGGTCCGCACGCGTGCGGGTCCTTACGCTCCCCATTCGGTACGGCACCCCGAGCGGACTGGTCACCACGTCGCACCGCTCCCGGTTTCACCCCCAGGAGTGGCCGGGCTCGAACGCGTCGACGTCCGACGGCACCGTGCACGGACCGGTCGGACCTCAAGGGCCGTGAACTTCCCCACTACTCGGGAGCCTTGGCGTCCGACAGGAGTCTTGGCATCCGAGCGGCCTGCGGCACTTCTCGCGTTGGTGGGGGAGGATCCGAGAGGCTCGGCGTGCTGGCGGGGGCAGCCGAGGCCGACGGCACCCGCCCGCGCCGGGTGCCTGCGGCCAGGCAGGACTTCCGCTCACCGGGGCCGGACGCTACTGTCCGGTAACAGCAGTCCGCCGGACGGGCGGACCCGGACCCTGGAGTGACCGTGGCGGCATCGAAGAACTCGGCGAGACTGCTGGCCGGTCTGCTCCTCACGGCCGGGGTGGCGCACTTCGCGAAGCCTCGCCAGTTCGACGCGACCGTGCCCCGTTCGCTGCCCGGCAGCCCGCGGACCTGGACCTACGCCAGCGGGGTCGCCGAACTCGCCGTCGGCGCGGCGGTGGCCGCACCGCGTACCAGGCGGCTCGGCGCACTGGCCGCCGCAGCCCTGTTCACTGCGGTCTTCCCCGCCAACGTCAAGATGGCGTACGACTGGCGCCACCGCCCCGCCCCCCAGCGCGCAGCGGTCGTGGCACGACTCCCGCTCCAGGCCCCGCTGATCCTCTGGGCGCTGCGGGTCCACCGGGCCGAACAGCCACGCTGAACAGGCACGCTGAACGGCGGAGCCGGGCGGCTCCGGCAGACCGGGCCCTGGCCTTGCCTGCGGCCTTGCCTGTGGCCCTGCCCCCGGCGCCGGGGTGGCTGCCGGGCGGCGGTCCGGTGCGCGAACGACGCGAGTGGCCTGAAGGCCGCCGTCGTACGACCGTGGAAGCAGGCTCCCCTTCGTGGAAGCACTCGCCCCGTTCGCTGGAGGTCGTCATGTCCGTCACCGACTCCGCTCCGAAGCTCGAGGTCAAGCCCGACGCACCGAGCCCGACCGAGACTCCCGAGTGCGAGGCCTCAACCTGCCACGGGATCTCCACGGCCGAGCGCGTGGAACTGCACAACGCCTGGCCCGGCTGGTTCCCGTTGCTGATCATCACGATCATGGTCGTGTGCACGGTCGGCTTCATGATCGGGCGCATTCTGTCCGTGTAACCGACGGTGACCGACGGGCCCACCGGTGCCCTGCCGCGCACTACCTGATCGTCCCGACCGCGACCCCCGTCAGGCGGCAGCCCGCGACCGGCGGCTGATCGGCAGGAGGAGTCCGCTCGCGGTCACGCGCCGCGAGAGCCCTGTAGCAGCGCGAGGATTCCCGGCAGCGTCTCGTGCGGATCGACGTCGGACTCGCTGGTTCAGCGCGTGCGCTGCTGACAGACCGTGCCGGCGCGGCCGCTGAACCTGACGGGCGTCTCCCCGGCAGCTGCCGGGTGGGGGCGATGAGACTCGAGGACGTTCTCGACCAGCACCAACTGCCCGTCGGGATCCCGTTCGACAACGGCGAACGCACCTGCCCCGGAGCGGATGTGGCCAAGGCACAGGACCTCTGTCGACCCGATGGCCGCCCGGTGCCGGTGGTGCATGTGGCCGCAGAAGTGCCATCGCGGCCGGAGGCGCTCGGACAGGGCACGAAGCTCGGGACGGCCGACCGGAGTTCCCCGGTGCGGGCCGGCCGCACCGGCCGGCCAGTCATGGGTCCGCCCTCCTGCTGGACCGCATCGCGGTGCCCCAAGAACTGCACCAGCCGCCAACCCCGGCTCCCCACCCGGCGAACGTGATCGTCTCGACGCGGACTGTCGCGTGGGCTCGCCGTGGCCCCCCAGGCAGGAATCCCACCGCCTACTCTGCTCGTCGGCGCGCGAGATGGACGATGATGTCGGCGGCGATCTCGCCCGTCTCGGGCAGGACCCGAGTGATCGCTTCGTACGCCTGCTGCTGCTTCGATCGCGGCAGTTGGAGATACGCCGAGACGGTCGACAGGTAACCAACGTAGTCGGGAGACCTCGTCGTCAAGCGCCGCTTGACGACGGACTGCTGCACGTCGAGGAACAACCGTGACCGCTGCAGCTCCGTACCCGGCCACTGCATCTCCTCATCCGGAGCAGTCCCGTCGGGGGACGGAATCTCATCGCTCTCCAGGAACGGCGCCCGTGCCGCACGGGCCGGACGCCGGGCGCAGCTGAGCCGATCGTGCCGCCCCGCCCCGCCCCGCCCCGCCCCGTCCCCGTCCCGCTGCCGCACCGCCCGGGTGGCGTGCCGTCGCGCAGTGCGGCGGACCTACCGGCACCGGCCGCACAGGCGCCGGACGCACCGGCGTCGGCCGCTAACGAGAGCCGCAGGTTGGTGCGTCCGTGCGATGCCGGGAGGTGCCCGAGTGGGTATAGCTGTCAACCACCAGGACCCCCGGGCATCCGGACCCCCGGACACCCGGACGACGCCCAGCCGAGGAGCCAGACCATGACCGAACCCGTACTCGAACCGGCCGCCCAGGCCTTCGCGGAGGCCACCGCCAACCCGCCGTACCTGTTCGACCTGGGGCCGATCGAGGGCCGCAAGACGGTGGACGAGGTACAGAGCCCGGAGGTCGAGGTCCCGGGTACCACGAAGGAGGTGCTCAGCGACCCGGCGGTCACCGTCTTCCGCCCGTCCGACGCCACCGGGCCGCTACCGGTGATCCTCTACATCCACGGCGCGGGCTGGGTGTTCGGCAACAGCCACACCCACGACCGGCTGGTCCGAACGCTGGCCCGCCGCACCGGCGCGGCGGTGGTGTTCGTCGACTACAGCCTCTCGCCGGAGGCCCGCTACCCGGTGGCCATCGGTGAGAACTACGCCGCCGCCCAGTGGGTCGTCCGGCACGGCGCCGAGCACGGGCTCGACGCGTCCCGGATGGCGGTGGCCGGAGACTCGGTCGGCGGGAACATGGCCGCCGTGCTGACCCTGATGGCCAAGGAACGGGGCGATGTGCAGCTGGCGGGACAGGTGCTCTTCTACCCGGTCACCGATGCGGCCTTCGACACCGGCTCCTACCGGGAGTTCGCCGAAGGCTACTTCCTGCGGCGCGACGCGATGCAGTGGTTCTGGGACCAGTACGCCCCAGACGCCGCCCAGCGGGCCGAGATCACCGCCTCCCCGCTGCGCGCCACCATCGAGCAGCTCACCGGGTTGCCTCGGGCGCTGGTGATCACGGGCGAGGCGGACGTGCTGCGCGACGAGGGCGAGGCGTACGCCAGCAAGCTGCGCCAGGCCGGGGTGCCCGTGACGGCCGTGCGCTACCAGGGCATCATCCACGACTTCGTGATGCTGAACGCGCTGCGCGACACCCGTTCGGCTCATGCGGCCGTCGCCCAGGCCACCGGCTTCCTGCGCGGAGTGCTGGGCCAGCGCTGACGCCGCGCAGAGTGCAGAGCGAAGGCGGAGCGCAGAGTAAGAGGCGGACGGGTCCGCCGACCGCCGACGGTCTCGAGCGCGGGAGGCGAACAGGGCGGACCCGCTCCAGGAATGTTCAAGTTTCAACACGTGTTGTTCCGGTCGTACGGAGCAGTACCAGGCAACGGCTTCCGAAGGAGCGTCCGATGCCCGCAATCACCGTCCAGAACATTCTCGCCCTCCCGCGGATACCCCGACCCGACAGCGCGGTCCTCTCCCAGCGGCCGGTGAGCTCGGTGACCACCGCGCCCAGCGGCCTGGAGGGGGAGGGCTTCCCGGTCAGGCGTGCCTTCGCCGGAGTGGGCCTCCGGGACCTCGATCCCTTCGTGCACATGGACCAGATGGGCGAGGTCGAGTACGCACCGGGTGAGGCCAAGGGCACGCCGTGGCACCCGCACCGCGGCTTCGAGACCGTCACCTACATGATCGACGGCATCTTCGAGCACGCCGACTCCAACGGCGGCGGTGGTGTCATCACCAACGGTGACACCCAGTGGATGACCGCCGGGAGCGGCATCCTGCACATCGAGGCTCCGCCGGAGCACCTGGTGGTCTCCGGCGGGCTGTTCCACGGCATCCAGCTCTGGGTGAACCTGCCCAGTGCCAACAAGTGGAACCCGCCGCGCTACCAGGGCATCGAGGGCCGCGAGGCGGTCCTGCTCGCCTCCCAGGACGGTGGCGCTCTCGTCCGCGTCATCGCCGGAGAGGTGGCCGGTCACACCGGCCCGGGTTCCACCTTCACTCCCATCACCATGATCCACGCCACCGTGAACGCGGGAGCGGAGCTGATGCTGCCCTGGCGGTCCGACTTCAACGCGCTGGTCTACGTGCTCGCGGGCCGGGGAACGGCCGGACCGGACGCCCACCCCGTGCACACCGGCCAGTTGGCCGTCTTCGGTGCGGGCGACCTGCTGACCCTCGCCGCCGCACAGCAGCAGGACAGCCACACGCCCGAGCTGGAGGTGCTGATCCTCGGCGGTCGGCCGATCCGTGAACCGGTCGCCCACTACGGCCCGTTCGTGATGAACACCGAGGCCGAACTGCGCCAGGCGGTCGAGGACTATCAGGCCGGCCGGCTCGGCGTCATCCCGGCCGTGCATCTGCCGCACGGCACCTCCGGCGGCACCTCCGGCGGAGGAGCCGGGCAGCCTGGCCCGACGGATCGCACCGGGCAGGACTGAGCAGCGCAGGACTGAGCAGCGCAGAACAGCCGACGGTGGAGGTCGCCCGTCGGCCCTACCCGGACCTGCGGTTCGAGGTGGGGCCGACGGCAGCGCTCGACCCGGCCGACGGCGAACTCGGCGGCATCGTCGCCTGGTGGTCGATCATCCACACGAACGGCGGCGCACGGCAGGCCCGTCGGCCCGTCGGCGCATAGCGTGACTGACCACAGCCGTCCTGCCCGGCGCCGACCGGCCCGGGCGTCCACTGCGGGCCGGTGACCGTGACCGGACCGGTGCCTTGGCCGGCCGAAGTGATGGGCCCGGACGGCGACGGGCCTGGACAGCGACAGAGCCGGCCCAGCCGACCGGTCTCGGACGAGTTCGGGCCGGTGGAAATCGCCCGGAGCCGCCCCGGAATCACGCCGGAATCACGCCGGAATCGGTCGGACGATGGCCGGGGCGGCCCCGGCGATCGAATCGAGGAGATTCGCCCGTGGAAATACCGGAAGTCAACCGCAGTCGCCGCCGCTTCTTCGGCACGGCATTCTCGGCCGTCGTCGCCACCCAGTTCGGCACGACCGCTTCCGCGCACCTGCCGTCCGGCGGGCAGGGGGCGGCGGCACTGCCGAACGTCAGGTCCGGCGGGAACACGTCCTCGGGTGGGGGAGCGTCCTTCGGCCCGTTGAAGCAGGTCGCCGCCGGTGTCCTGGACGTCGGATACGTCGAGGTCGGACCTGCCGACGGCCGGGCGGTGATCCTCATGCACGGCTGGCCCTACGACATTCACAGCTATGCCGAGGTCGCGCCGCTGCTGGCGGCGGAGGGCTACCGGGCGATCGTCCCGTACTTCCGCGGCCACGGCACGACACGCTTCCTCTCGAACGACACGTTCCGCAACGCCCAGCAGTCGGTGTTCGCCCTCGACATCGTCGCGCTGATGGACGCTCTGAAGATCGGGAAGGCGATCCTCGCCGGCTACGACTGGGGATCGCGGACGGGCGACATCATCGCGGCACTCTGGCCGGAGCGCTGCAAGGCCCTGGTCTCCGTGACCGGCTACCTGATCACCGATCGTGAGGCCAACAGGCTGCCGTCGCCGCCGAAGTCCGAGTGGGCCTGGTGGTACCAGTACTACTTCGCCACGGAGCGGGGCGTGCTCGGTCTCACGGAGAACCGGCACGACCTGGCGGAGCTCATCTGGAAGTTCAACTCCCCGACATGGGACTTCGACCGGGCCACCTTCGATCGCACGGCGGAGGCCTTCAACAACCCGGACTACGTCGGCATCGTGATCGACAACTACCGCTGGCGGCTGGGCCTGGCGAAGGGCGACCCGCGCTATGACGGTCTTGAGAAGCGGCTCGCCGAAGGCCCGGTCATCTCGGTGCCCACGATCACCGTGGACGGTGCCTACGATCCGTTCACGCCCGCCGGGGACGGTGCGTCCTATCGTCGGAAGTTCTCGGGGAAGTACGCGCACCGCACCCTGAAGGTCGGTCACAACGTGCCGCAGGAGGCACCCCGGGCCTTCGCCGAAGCCGTCGTCGAAGCGGACGGTCTCTGAGTCGCCCGGTCTCTGAGTCGCCCGGTCCCGAGTCGCCCGGTCCCGAGGCGTCCCGTCCCGAGTCGTGCAGTTCTGCTCCCGCCGTCACCGCCACGACACCGGCGCGGCGCCGCCCGACGGCGGGGCATCGGCCGGACCGGTGCCCCAGCTGCCGGGGGAGGCGGCGAGCCGGTAGTCGAGCCGAGCACCGTGGGCGAGAGCGGAATGGGTGAGCCAAGTCCGGTGCCAGGTAACGCCGTTGAGGCTCGCGGCGACGATGTGGCGGGTGTCCTGGTCGGCTCCCGGGGCGGAGATCACCACAGTGCCGCCCTGTCGGCCGCGGTACGGACCGACGGTCACCTCGGCGAGCGGGAACTGCGGGGCGGTGAGCAGGTAGGTCCCGGTCCCGGCGGCGCCGGGGTAGAGCCCGAGGGCGGTCAGGACGTACCAGGCGGACATGGTGCCCAGGTCGTCGTTCCCGGTGACGCCGTCGGGGGCGTTGGTGAAGAGGGTCTCGGCGGCCCGGGTGACGGTCGCGGTGCGGTCGGGCCTGCCGGTCCACAGGTAGAGGTACGGGGCCAGCAGGTCGGGTTCGTTGTTGGGGTCGTAGGTGGTCCTGCCGAAGTAGTCGGTGGCGCCGTAGACCCAGGCCGAACGTGCGGCGCGGGCGGGATCGGCGAGCAGCCGGTCGTAGGCGAAGAAGGAGTCGAGCCGGGCGGTGGCCGCGTCGTCGCCGCCCAGCAGGCCGATGAGTCCGGCCGGATCCTGCGGCACCGACCACAGGTACTGCCAACCGCCGCCCTCGTGGAAGGCGGTCTGGCCGCCGTCGCCGTGCTCGAAGCCGGAGACCGGGTCATAGGGCGACACCCAGCTGCCGTCGGGGTTGCGCGGTGCGAAGAAGCCGGTGGCGGCGTTCCACAGGGTGCGGTAGTTCCGGCCCCGGGCGGTCAGCATCGCCGCGTCCCCGTGGTGGCCCAGGGCCCTGGCCATCAGGGCGAGGGAGGCGTCGGCCGCCGCGTACTCCAGGGTCGCCGAGGCCGGGTGCTGGCAGTCGTTGTCCTGCCCGTGCTTGCCGGGGCAGCCGTTCGCGCCGAGGTAGGGCAGATAACCGAGCTCGGCGTACCGGGGATTGCCGCTGCGCCCGCTGAACGGAGAGTCGGCGGGCGGTACTTGGGTGACGTTCTGCAGCAGGGCCCGGTAGGCCTCCTCCTCGTGGCCGGCGAGCAGGCCCTTCGACCAGCCGTCGACCAGGAAGGGCGTGACCGGGTCACCGGTCATCACCCCGGTCTCGCTGTTCTCCAGCGACCACCTCGGCAGCCAGCCGCTCTCGCGGTGGATCGCCAGGACGGAGAGGTCGATGTCGCGGGCGACGGCGGGGGTGAGCAGTTCCAGGAGCTGGTTCTGGGTGCGTGAGGTGTCCCAGAGCGAGAAGTTGGCGTACGGCGTCCAGTCGGTCGCGGTGTGGACCCTCCCGTCGGCGCCCGGGTAACGCCGGTCCACGTCACCGACCAGGTTGGGGTGCAGCAGGGCGTGGTAGAGCGCGGTGCAGAAGGCCGCCCGGTGGTCGTGGTCCGAACCGCCGATCCGTACCGAGCGCAGCCGCCGGTCCCAGTCCGAGGTCAGGGCTCGGCGGGTGCGGTCGAAGTCGTGGTCGGTGGTCTCGGTCGCCAGGTTCCGGCGCGCGCCCTCGAACCCGGTGTAGGAGAGCCCGACCTTGACGACGACCCGGCGGTCGGCGCCGGTGTCGAAGGTGAGCCAGCCGCCGCTGCCGTGGGCGCGGTCGGGGCCGCTGTCCCCGGCGGAGTCCCGGGAGCCGGGGGAGAGCGTACTGCCCCGCCAGGTACCGAAGGAGCTGAACGGCCGGTCGAAGGAGGCCGTGAACCAGAGGGTGTGGCGGTCGCTGGTGCTGCCGCAGAACCGGCCGTCCGTCACCCTGCCCTCCACGGTCCGGTCCCCGACCACGTGGAACTCCGAACCGTCCACCGGCATGTGGGCGTAGCCGGTGTTGACCAGGACGTTGGCCTGGCGGCCCGCCGGGAAGGTGTACCGCTGCCAGCCCGTGCGGGCGGTGGCCGTCAGCTCGGCGTCCACCCCGCTGTCCAGGCCGACCCGGTAGTAGCCGGCCGCGGTCTTTTCGTCGGCGTGGCTGAAGCGTGCGGCGTACACGGCCGGATCCGCGGAGGTGACGGCGCCGGTGGTGGGCAGGATCGGCACCTCGCCGCTGACGTAGCACCCCGCGCCGGAGAGGTGGGTCTGGCTGAAGCCCAGGATCCGGTCGTGCGCGTAGGAGTAGCCGTAGCTGGAACCGTCGGGGGCGAGGGTGTCCGGGCTCGGTTGCGCCATGCCGAACGGTGCGGCGGGGCCGGGGAAGGTCAGGCCGCCGTGGAGGGTGCCGATCAGCGGATTGACCAGGGTCGACGGATGGGCCACCGGCACGGGTGCGGTGACCGCCGGGACGGCTGCGGTTGCGGCTGCGCCCGGGGCCGGGCCGACCGCTGCCAGCACGGTGGACACCAGGGCCCACACGACACGGCGGCTGCCGGTCCGGTGGCGTCGGCGCGGATGGCGGCGCAGTGGCATGTCTCTCCCCGGGGGCTCGGCCGGTGGCGGGTCAAGTCGGTGTGGTCCCCCGATCCTGCCCCCGGCGGCCGGGAGGAGACGGGTGCAACGCCCGGCCGTGCTGACGATCGGTCAGCATCCCGGTGACAGCGCCTCGACGGCGGTCGGCGTTTGGTGCGGGAGCGCCTCCGTGCCGCGCACGCTGAGTGAGCGTCATGTGGGCGGCGGCGGGGCCCGATTGCGGTTTCCGCTCGCGAACCCGGCCTTCCGGCTGATGGGCGGGATCCGTCCCGCGGTGGTCCCCGGAGGTGCCTGTGATCCGCAGTCCTGGCCGGTCGAGGCCGTGTCGCCGTACGGTGCGCTGCGGTGCGGCTGCTCGTCGGTCCGCCACGACGGCGCACCCGTGGGCCGGAGCCGTCCGCCCGCGCCCCGGGCGAGCGCCGCCGCCCCGGTGGCCGGCCCGGCAAATACGCACAGTGAGTCACCGGCGCGTCACCAGGCGTCTTGATCTTGCGTGAGGAACTGATTACCATACGTATGGTTGCTCCGGGCAACTAAGTTGACGGATCGGGCTCAAGAGGGGCGCCGGGCTGGAATGACGGTCCGTCAGGTCCGGCTGCCACCGCCGACCACGAACCGTCGGCGCAGCGGACTCGTGCGCCGACGCCAGGAGGGGAATGACGTATGACCAGCACCACACAGACATTCCAGAGCTACGTCGAGCGCAACCTCGACGCGCTGGGGGAGCAGCCCGGCCGGGAGGCGGTCGTCCACGAGGGGCGGCGCATCACCGCGGGCGAGCTCCGCGATCTCATCCACCGGATGGCCCGTGCCCTCCAGGCGCGGGGGGTGGGCCGCGGGCAGACCGTCACCCTGCTGAGCGGCAACCTGCCGGAGACGATCGCCGCGCGCTACGCCGCCAACCTGCTCGGCTGCCGGATCAACCACCTGTACAACAAGCTCTCGGCGGACGCGCAGGCCGCGATCGTCCAGGATGTCGAGACGCGCGCGCTGATTGTCGACCCCCGCTACGCCGAGCGGGCCGCCGAGCTGACCGCCCAGGTCGAGGTGGAGCACGTCCTGCTCCTCGGGTCCGCGGAGGGCGGTGAGGACTTGCTGGAGCTGGCGGCCGGGCAGTCCGCCGCGCCGCTGACGGGCCTTGCCAGGCCCGACGACGTGTGCTCGATCCGCCACACCGGTGGCACCACCGGCCACCCCAAGGGGATCTGCGCCACTTTCGAGCAGGTGGGCGGCTTCCGGACGCAGCTCAGCGAGGTGCGCCGGGAGACGCACCGGCAGCTGGTCTGCACCACCCTCGCGCACGCCGCCGGCCACCTGGTCGATCTCACCCTCTCCGCCGGCGGCACCGTGGTGCTGCTGGACGACTTCGACCCCGCCGAGGTGCTGGCCGCGATCGAGCGCGAGCGGATCACCCGGCTCTTCCTCCTGCCGCCGCTGCTGTACCAGCTGCTGGACCACCCCGACATCGCCCACCGCGACACCTCCAGCCTGAGCAACCTGATGTACGGCGGCTGCCAGGCGTCCCCGGTCCGCCTGGCCGACGCGGTGCGGCAGCTGGGCCCGGTGCTGTTCCAGTTCTACGGCCAGAACGAGGCCGGCGGCATCAGCACGCTGGCCACCGAGGACCACGACCCCGACCGGCCGGACCGGCTGCGGACGGCGGGCAGGGTCCTGCCCGGGGTCGAGGTGGTGATCCGCGACGAGTCGGGCAACGACCTGCCCGTCGGCGAGCTCGGCGAGATCTGCGTACGCTCCGGCAGCGTCATGAAGGGGTACTGGAAGCAGCCGGAACTGACCGCCGAGGTGCTGCGCGACGGCTGGCTGCACACCGGAGACCTCGGTCGCCTGGACGAGGACGGCTACCTCACGGTCGTCGACCGGCTGAAGGACATGATCATCGTCGTCGGCGGCCACGTCTACACCACCGAGCTGGAGGACCTGCTCAACTCCCACCCGCAGGTCCGGCAGAGTGCCGTCTTCGGCGTTCCCGACGTCGACCGGATGGAGCAGGTGCACGCCGTCGTCGTCCCCGTCCCGGGCGGCAGCGTCGACGAGCAGGAGCTCCGCGAGCTGGTGCTGAGCGAGCGCGGCGCGATGTACGAGCCCGCCCGGATCTCCTTCGCCGCCGAGCTGCCGCTCACCGACGTCGGCAAGCCGGACAAGAAGGCGCTGCGTCGGGCTGCCGAGTCCCTGTCGGTCTGACCGCCCCGCTGCCCGCCGCTGCTCCTCGCCGCTTCCCGCTGCCACGGCGACGGGGGAGTTCCGGGAAATTCTGCGAAAGTTCTGGGAATGCGCCATGTACACGACGCGTGACAGACTGTAGCGTCATCCTCTGTCAACCGACGCACAACGGAGGGTAGTCATGGAGCCGGAGAAGATCCCCAGAATGATCGAGGCCACGGGCACGTTCGTCCTCGACCCGGAGGACGATGAGCGGGAGTGCGTCCGGTCGTGCTGTCGTCCGGCCGATCCGCCGACGTACTGGGGGCATTGGCTGCGCCCGGCCTGACCGGGGGCTCCTGCGGCGACCGGGTGTCCGCCTCCCCGGACCGGCCGCCCAGCGGGTGGCCCGCCGCCACCCCCGAGGGACGGGCGACGCCTCCCCGTCCTGCAAAACCCCTGCCGGCCGACGGCACCGAAGTTCCGGCCGCCACCGCTCCCCCCGGTCGGTGGCGGCCGGTCTCCCCGGCCCGCCGGGCCGCAGGCGCCGAGCCGGCCACCCGGGCGGGACCGGCCCCCGGACGGGACGGCTGCACCCCGTGGGGTGCCTGCTCGGGCAGAGCGAAGGCCGAGGATCGGACCGGACCCGGCGACGGGCAGCCGCGCCGCCGGGACGCCCTGCCGCCGGGCTGCCACGTCTGACCGGATCGGTCCGCCGCCGGACCCGATACGGCCTGTCGCCGCCGCACCGGCGCGAACCAGAATCGGGGACATGAACCGAGCACTGATCGTCGTCGATGTCCAGGAATCCTTCCGCGCCCGTCCGCTCTGGGAGACCGTCTCCGACCCGAAGATCGCGCACCAGGTGGACCGCCTGGTGCGACTCGCCCGCCGGGCAGGCGATCTGGTGGTGTGGGTGCTGCACTCCGAGCCCGGCACCGGCGACGTCTTCGACCCCGCCCTCGGCCACGTCCGGCTGATGGCGGAACTGGAGCGCCGGGACGGGGAACCGCTGATCCACAAGACCTCGCACAACGCCTTCACCACCACCAACCTGCAGCAACTCCTCACCGAGCACGGCATCCGCGAGCTCACCCTGTGCGGACTGCGCACCGAGCAGTGCGTGGAGACCACGACCCGCCTCGCGAGCGACCTCGGCTACCTGGTCACCTTCGTCACCGACGCCACGGCCACCCACCCCATCCCGCACCGCGACGCCCCCGCCCACCGGACCGGCGCCGAACTGCTGGCGGACCCCCGGACCCTGGGCACCGAGGAGATCATCAGGCGGACCGAGTACGCCCTCGCCGGACGATTCGCCACCATCGCCACGGTCGACGAGCTGGAAGCCGCGGCCGCTCCTCGGGCATGATGACCGGATCGTGAACCACATCGTCTTCCTGCTGGTGCCCGGAGTGCATCTGCTGGACCTGGCCGGCCCCGCGCAGGCCTTCTCCACCGCAGCCGACTTCGGGCACCCCTACACGCTCGGCTACGTCGCCGAGCGGAGCCCGGTCCCCAGCGCCCAGGGGCTGCCGCTGACCGCCGGTTCGGACTGGCCCGACCTCGGGCCCGACGACCTGATCGTGGTGCCCGGCTGGCGGGTGGGAACCCTGGCCGACGGCCCCGTCATCGGTGCGGGCTCGCTCGACGCGCTGCGGGAGCACCACGCCAGGGGCGGCACGGTCGCCAGCATCTGCGCCGGGGCCGAGGCACTCGGCAGGGCCGGACTGCTCGACGGCCGCCGCTGCACCACCCACCACGACGTCCAGGACGAACTGGCCCGCCGCCACCCCGGGGCGGTGGTCGTCCGCGACGTCCTGTTCACCGTCGACGACCGGGTGGTCACCTCGGCGGGCATCGCCAGCGGCATCGACCTGGCCCTGTACCTGATCGCGGCCCGGCACGGTCCCGCCGCTGCCGCCCAGGTGGCCCGGGACATGGTCGTCTACGCCCGGCGCAACGGCCACGAACCGCAGAACAGCGCGATGCTCAGGCACCGGTCCCATCTGGACGACACCGTGCACCGCGCCCAGGACCTCATCGACTCGCGGTTCGCCGAGCCGCTGCCGCTGCCCGCGCTGGCCTCGGCCGTCGGCGTGAGCGAACGCACCCTCACCCGGCTGTTCAGCCGGGCGACCGGCGGCCTCACCCCACTGCGCTACCAGCAGGCGCTGCGCCTCGAACGCGCCGAGCACCTCATCAGCCACGGCTCGACGGTCGATGCCGCCGCCCGCTCGGTCGGGTTCGAGGACGCGCGCATGCTGCGCCGGCTGCGCGCCCGTACGGCCTGATCCGGGATCGGGCCGGTCGCGGTGGGCGGGTGTCAGCTCCGCCTGGTGGCGACGGCGAAGACGCGGCGGAAGGGGTACACGGTGCCGTGGCGGGTGGCCGGGTAGGCCGTACGGAGCAGGTCGCGGTACTCGGCGAGGAAGTCGGTGGTGGCCTCGGGGTCGTCCGCCAGTGCGGTGAGGACCGGGCGCAGCGCGGTGCCCTTGGTCCAGTCGAGGACCGGGTCGGTGCCGGTGACGAGCTGGGCGTAGGTGGTCTCCCAGGCGTCGACGGTGCAGTCGAGGTCGGCCAGGAGCCCGAGGTAGCCGACCGGGCTGAGGACGACCTGGCGCCGCCCGTCGGCCCGGCCGCGCAGGCGTCCGCGCCACCGGGCGCTCTCGCAGAGTGCGTCGAGCAGGGTGTGGCTGGGGGCGGCGGACTGGTCGGGCACCTGGAGGGCGAAGGTGCCGCCGGGGGCCAGGGAGGCGACCCAACCGGCCAGCAGTTCGGGGTGGTTGGGGACCCACTGCAGGGCCGCGTTGGACACGACGAGGTCGTAGGGCCGGTCGGGGACCCAGTCGGCGGCGTCGGCCGCGCGGAAGTCGAGGGTGCCGCCGCCGCTGGTGGGGCCGGCGAACTCCCGGGCGGCGGCGAGCATGTCGGTGGAGTTGTCGAGTCCGGTGATGTGCGCGTCGGGCCAGCGGTTGGCGAGCAGCGCGGTGATGTTCCCGGCGCCGCAGCCGAGGTCGGCGATGTGGGCCGGGGCGCCCGGCAGTTCGGGGATGCGGGCCAGGAGGTCGAGGAAGGGGCGGGTCCGGTGTCCCGCGTGGCGCAGGTACTGCTGTGGATCCCAGGTCGCCCGGTGCATGTGCGCAACTCCTTCGGCCAGGTGTCTAGGCGTGCGGGTGTCTCGGCGTGCGGGACGTGAGGTGTCCCGCTCCCGGACCATCGTCCACCCGAAGTCCAGGCACAGCCCGCTCTTCATCAGGTGCACCGCATCAGGTGCACCGCGCCGTCCGTGCCCAGTGCCCAGTGCTCAGGCCTGGTCCGTGGCGCCGGCGGCCCGTGCGGGGACGGCGGCGCAGAGCGGCACGGCCGTCAGCACGGCCGTCGGCAGGGTCGGCAGGGTCGGCAGAGTCGGCAGGGTACGGCGCACGCGCGAACCTCCGGCGGCTCCGAGCCGATCAGTACCTCCACTGCCGCTCATGACGAGTCCGTCAGCGGAACAGGGCCGATCCGAACCAGTCGGACGGGCTCCCGACACCGGGGAGCGTGAAGAAGTACCCGCCACCCGTCGGCGAGACGTAGTCGACCAGCGGTTCTCCCGCCAGCCGCTGCTGCACGGCCTGGAACTGCCGTGCCACGTCCTGCTGGTAGCAGCAGAAGATCAGCCCGACGTCCAGGTTGCCGTCGGTGTCCAGGCCGCGGTCGTAGTTGTAGGCGCGGCGCAGGATCTGCTGGCCCGCCGAGTCGGGGGTGCGCGGATTGGCGAGCCGGATGTGCGCGTTCATCGGGGTCAACAGGCCCTGGGAGTCGGCCCCGTAGTCGGGGGCGTCGGACTCCCTGACCCCGTCCAGCGGCGCGCCGGAGTCGCGGCGGCGGCCGATCATCCGCTCCTGCTCGTGCAGCGAGACCCGGTCCCAGAACTCGACCAGCATCCGGATGATCCGCACCACCTGGTAGGAGCCGCCCTCCACCCAGGCCGGCTCGCCGTCGGCACTGCCGTGCGTCCACAGCACCGAGTCCGCCACCGCCCGGTTGCCGGTGTCGGGATTGGCGATGCCGTCCTTGAAGCCCAGCTGGTTGCGCGGGGTGCCGGACGGACGTGGGGCGGCGTGGAAGCCGTCGGCCTTCCAACTCGGCTGCATGCCGCCACGGGTGTGCCGGGTGATGTCGCGCAGCGCGTGCATCACGGTGTCGCGCGAGTCCGCGCAGATCTGCAGCGACAGGTCGCCGTGCAGTTCCTTGGAGCCGACCAGGTTGTCGTCCGGGAACACCGGCATCTGCACCAGCCGGGCCGGTCTGCGGGCCGCGAGCCCGTAGCGGTCGCCGAAGAGCGAGGCGCCGACGCTCACTGTGACCGTCAGCCCGTCGGCGGGCAGCACGGGCCCGAGCGTCGCACTGTCGGTGGGTGGCGAGGCCAGGTCGGTGGCGGGCACCGGGCCTCCCGCCGTCAGCACCCGGATCCGCTCGGTCAGGGTCCGGAACAGGTCCTCCAGCGCGGCCCGGTCGGGCGCGATGACATCGAAAGCGACGAAGGACGCGGCGGACTGCTGCGGTGTGGTGATACCCGCCTGGTGCGGGCCGTGGAACGGGATACGCCGCCCCGACGGCCCCTGGCCGGGCTCGGCGGCGGCCGCGAACGCCCCGGCCAACGCGCCCGCGCCGACGGCGGCACCCACCGTGGCACCGCGCAGGAAGGCACGCCGGCGCAGCGGCTGCACCGTCGGCGACGGGCCCTGCGGCGCGGACGACCCCCGCGGCTCGGGCGGGAGCGACGGGACGGGCTGGACCGGCGGCTCGGACGTCGTCATGCGTGGTTCCTCGGGGTGAGCAGGTTGGGCAGGACAGCCAGCTCCTCCAGGAGCCGGCCGAGGTCTCCGTCGAGGCGCCGGCGCTGCGCCGTACCGAGCTTCGAGGACGCCGTCCAGGAGCCGTCCCCGGCCCGGTAGGCGGTCACCTCGTCGTCGTAGGACGGGAGTTCCCGGTTCAGCCGGTCGAGCAGACCGGGGTCGCGGGGGCGGATCACGGGGGAGAGGATCTCCAGGACCTTCTCGGTCCCCCGGATGTTGGCGTCCAGTGTGGCCAGCGTGGTGCCGCTGCCGTAGTCGGCGGTGCCGTTGAGCTGGAACTGCAGCGAGTTCTCCAGGATCTCGTGGACGCGCAGCGAGAGGTCGCCCGGGTCGGTGTCCTCGCTGGGGAAGTCCTGGACCAGACCGTCGATGTCCGTCACCAGTCGCTGGGTGACCTGGCGCAGCCGGTCACCGCTCCAGCCGTGCCACAGGCCGTACTCCACGGCGAAGAAGCCGGTCCAGTCCGGGGAGTCGACGCCCTGGGGCAGCCCGTTCGGCAGGCCGTTCAGCGAGGTGTCGAAGTCACCGAAGGAGTTGTAGGCGGCGCCGAGGCGCTCGTAGTCCAGGTGGGCGGTGAGCCAGTCGGTCCTGGCGGCGGCCAGGTCGCCGCGCGCGACGTCGTCGTCGAGCGTACGTCCTGCGGCGAGCAGTCCGGGCAGCGCGGCCTTGACGTAGTCGCGGTAGGCCTTGACCGGTGCGCCCATCTCCTTGTCCGGCATGGGCCGGTAGCCGGCCACGGCGCCGGAGGCGGTCCCGACCACCGTCAGCGGACGGGTGGTGAGCACCGGGCCGCTGGAGAAGACGCAGCGGACGGCGTACTGGCCGCCCGTCAGGGTGGTGGCCAGCGGCAGCGTCCGGCCGGGGCCGAGCCAGGGGATCTCCGCGTAGGCCAGGCTCGCGTCGGGCGAGACCAGGTAGAGCGTGGCGAAGACCTTGGAGTTGTTGGTGACGGTGAAGGAGAGCGGCCCGGCGGGCAGCTTCTCGGGAGGTGTGCCGCAGGTGGTGGTGTCCACCTGGAGCCGCCCGCCGGGTGCTGCCCGGTCGCCGTCGGCGGGGGCGGAGCCGACCAGGGCGGTGACGCCCAGCAGGAGCAGCCCGGCCACCGCCGGGCGCAGCCGCCGGGTGGCGGCGGGCCGGGGCGCGGGACGGTCCTTCGGGCGGGCCGAGGGCGTGGGTGGGGTTGGCTCCGGCATGGTGTGGACCGGTCCTTCGAACGGGCGGGCGCGGGCCGGCCCGGGGCGGCGGCCGACGACGGCCGCCGCCCGTGTGTCGGGCCGGGACTCCTGGACGGTGGTGTGGTGCCCTCGGGTCTCAGTTCCAGATGTCGGCGATCGGCGCGGCGGACGCGCTCTGGCCGACCGGGGCCAGGCCGTACATCTTCTCCAGGGTGGCGAGCACGTTGTAGTGGTTGATGGTCTCGCTGTACTGGCCGGGCCGGACGTGCGCGCCGAAGAACAGGGTGGGGATCTGGTTGCTCTCGGTGTAGTCGTCCTCGTCCCAGGTGACGACCAGCAGGCTGTTGTTCTGCTGGGCCCAGGTCGCGTAGCCGGCCAGGTTGTCCTGCAGCCAGGAGTCGCCGTCGGCGATGGTGCCGTCGTGCATGTCGTCGTCGAGGTTCGGGATCACGAACGACACGGTGGGCAGCTTGCTGTAGTCCGTGGGGAACGAGGAGAACGGCAGCGAGTCGGCGGCCGGGACGTTGCTGAAGTTGACCCACGGCGAGTGCTTGCGCGCGTAACTGCCCGAGGTGCAGCTGGTGGAGCCGGTCTTCGGCAGGCCCTCCGAGTACCCCTTGAAGGTGCGGCCGGAGGCCAGCAGTTCGGAGCCGAGGTTGGCCTTGCTGCCCTCGTTGACCGGACAGGCGTCGGAGCTCAGGCCGAAGGTGCTGCCGCCGAACAGCGCCATGTAGTTCGGCTCGCTGGGGTGGGTGACGCCGAACGAGGAGGTCATCAAAGCGCCCTGGGACGCCAGGGAGTTGATGTAGGGAGCATCGGAGGTGTCGCCGATGACGTCGTCGAAGGAGTGGTTCTCCTCCATCACGACCACGATGTGCGCGGGAGTGGGGACGGTGCCGGCCGTCGCCGCGGCGGCGACGGCCGAGCTGTGCGGGGCCAGGGCCAGGGCCAGGGATGCCGCAACCGCAGCCGCCGTGGCGACAGCGGAGAGCCCGGCGAAACGCGACCTCGAACGCATGGAGACTCCAGGGGAGGACGAGCCGGTCGTGGCCGCCGGCTCATACGGGAGGTGGGGGAACGTGCCGCACGGGCCTCGTGGAGGAGCCGCGGACCGGTGCGGGGGCGGCCGGGCGACGCGCGCCCGGCCTCGGTGCCGCGTACAGCATTGGGGCCGTAGGTGCCTTTCAGTTGTCGGTGGACTGGCGAGTCTGTGAACTTAGCGAGGAGACGGCGGTTCGGGCGAGGGCTGCGTCCGATTTCCCGTCATCTGGCAGGAAAATCGCGGAAACTGACGGCCCACCGGTTGTCGGATCGCCAACATCCGTGCAGATCCGGGGAGCGTGGGGCGTGCGGATGTGCGGAGGCGCGGAGGCGTCCGGATCAGCGCTGGTCGCCGGCGCTTGCGCTTGCGCTGGTGCCGGAGCCGGGCTGCGGGACGAGGCGGAAGGCATCGCCGTCCCTGCGGACCAGGCCGCCGGTGGGAGCCGGGAAGTGGCTGCCGAGCAGCAGGGTGTCGGTGTCGGCCAGCTGCTCCAGCAGACGGGCGCGGGTGCGGGCGGCCTGGGCGGGGTCGATGTCCACGCAGCTGCCCACGGCCGGCTCGGCCAGCTGGACCGGGTGGTGCACGCAGTCGCCGGTGATGACGGCGGAACGGCCGCCGCTGTTCAGGACGACGGCGACCTGACCGGGGGTGTGCCCGGGGGTGGGGACCAGGGTCAGGCCGGGCGCGACCTCGGTGCCCTCGGAGGCGACGTCGACCAGGTCGAGGAGTCCGTGCTCGTGCACGGGCCGGACGGAGTCGTCCAGCATCTGACGGCGGCTCTCCTCCAGCTCGGCGCCGTCCCAGTGGGAGTACTCCGTACGGGCGGTGAGGTAGCGGGCGCCCGTGAAGGTGGGCTGCCAGCTGCCGTCGGCGGCCGGTCGGGTGTTCCAGCCCACGTGGTCGGCGTGCAGGTGGGTGAGGATCACGAGGTCGACGTCCGACGGCGCGAAACCGGCGGCGGTGAGCCGCTCCAGGTAGGGCGTGTCCAGCTGGTGCCAGGCCGGGTTGGCGCGGTTCTTGCCGTTGCCGATGCCGGTGTCGACCAGGACCCGCAGCCCGCCGATCTCCAGCGCGAAGCTGTGGACGGCGAGCCTGAGCCCGCCGTCCGCGCCGGCGAAGTCCGGCTCCAGCCAGGGGTGACGGGCCACCACCTGCGGTGTCGCGTCGGGCAGCAGCCACGGGCCGGTGGCGGCGGGCAGGGCGATCTCGTCGATGCGGTGGACGGTGATGTCACCGATCTCCCAGCGTGACACGGGTGACTCCTCGGGAAGTGGCGGAAGGCTCGGCACGGTGTGCGAAGCAGGATCCGAGCAAATCAGATCAGCACACTAAACGCAAATAGTTAGCTTTTAGTGCTTCGGTGTTCGGGTGCTCGGTGTTCGGGTGCCCCGGTGTTCGAGGTGCCCCGGAGGATGCGCGGCAGCCGGTCCGCAGGGAACTCGCGCCGTGTCCGCATGGCGTGGAACGTGTCGACGGGCAGGTGGAAGTACGGTTCGTCCAGGATCGTGAGCGGTTCCCCGGCGATGTTCGACCTGCCGGAGCCCGATGTGCCGTCCAGGAAGATGATCAGCCCGCCGGGCCGGTCGTCGTCCGCCGAAGTGGCCACTGCGCGTTCCCCGTTCCCCCGTCCTTCCGCTACCCGATCATGATGCCTGCCCGTGGCTCCGGGGTTCACCCCGGGGGCTGCAACGGGCGGGGCGGGCAGGGGCCGGTCGGGACGCGCCGGAAGCCGGATCCGTGCACCCGCGTACGCGGACGGGCCGTCCGTAGGGCTGAACGGCACCGCAGCAGAGCGTGCTTGATCGATTGTCATGTCAACTGTCCGGGTGCGGCGGTGGACCGGTCGGAATACCGGCGCGGCCTCGCGGGTACCCGCACTGGACCGGCCCGATCGGAGGACTCCCGCATGTGCCGTCTGTTCGGCTTGAGCAGCAGCCCCAGGCGCACCCGCGCCACCTTCTGGCTGCTGGACGCTCCTGACAGCCTGAGCGACCAGAGCCACCGCGACCCCGACGGGACCGGCCTGGGCTTCTTCGAAGCCGACGGGACCCCACGGGTGGACAAAGCGCCCATCGCGGCCTACGAGGACCGCTCCTTCGCCGAGGAGGCCAGGCAGGTGGAGTCGGCGACCTTCATCGCCCACATCCGCTTCGCCTCCACCGGCGGCCTCCAGCCGCGCAACACCCACCCGTTCGTGCAGGACGGACGCCTGTTCGCGCACAACGGCGTCATCGGAGGTCTGGAGCAGCTGGAGGAGCACCTCGGCGAGGACCGGGCCCTGGTCCAGGGGGACACCGACTCCGAGCGCTTCTTCGCCCTGATCACCCGCGAGACCAGGGCGCACGGCGGCGACGTCACCGCCGGCATCACGGAGGCGGCCCGCTGGATCGCCCGGAACCTGCCCCTCTACGCGCTCAACCTGATCCTCACCACCCCTGACGAACTGTGGGCGCTGCGCTACCCCGACACCCATGAGCTCTACGAGCTCCAACGCCACGCCGGCGGTCACCACGGCGGTCGGCACCTGGATCACAGCGGCACCGCCGGCCGGATGCGCGTCCACTCCCGGGACCTCCGGGACGTCCCCACGGTGGTGGTCGCCAGCGAACGCATGGACGAGAACCCCCACTGGCAGCTGATGGCCCCCGGTGAGCTGCTGCACGTCGGGCCGGATCTCGGCCTGACCCGCCGGATCGTCCTGCCCGACGCACCGGCGCATCCGCTCAGCCTCAGCGATCTGCGTCCCGAGGCCGCCGCCTCGCAGAAGGCCGCCTGAGCCGGCTGACCTGCCTGGCCCGGCTATCCCGCCCCTGTCTCGCCTGGCCTGCCTGTGCCGCCTGGCTGTGCCGCCTGCAGAGGCCGGCTCCTTCTGCCCGAGCCGGCCTCTGCTCCTGCCGCTGCTAGTAGGGCTTGGTCAGGTGTGTTCTCGCGTGGGTATGTCTCGGTGGCAGGTGGGGCAGGAGCCGGCCCAGGTGGCCAGGATGGTCTGCAGCTCGCGGACGACCTGGTAGAGGCTCAGGCCGCTGCCGTTTCTTTTGGGGCCCGGGCCAGCCTCCGCAGGGTGCAGAAGGCGTGGGCGAGTGCGACGAGGGTGACGTGGTGGTGCCAGCCGTTGAAGGTGCGGCCCTCGAAGTGGGAAAGTCCCAGGGCCTGCTTCATCTCGCGGTAGTCGTGCTCGATGCGCCAGCGGAGCTTGGCCAGGCGGACCAGGGTGGTCAGCGGGGTGTCGGCGGGCAGGTCGGAGAGCCAGAACTGCACCGGCCCGGCCTCCTTGGCGGGCCACTCGGCCAGCAGCCAGCACTCGGGCAGCTCGACGCCGTCGGTGGCCTCGCGAATCTCGCGGCCGGCAGGGCGGATCCGCAGTGCGACGAAGCGCGAATACATGCGCTTGACCCCGGAACGGCCCTTGCCCGGGCGGGATCCCTCACGCCAGGACACCGGCCTGGCCGCATTTCGCCCGGCCTCCTTCACCAGCGCCTTCACGCTCTTCGCCGGATCCGGATACCTGGTCACGGGCGGCCGTCCGGTCCCGCTGCAGGGCGGGGTGAACGGCCTCGCGGAGCCCGGCTGGGCGCTGAGGGTGCCGGAGATCCCCACCACGTAGTTCAGACCGCGCTCGTTGAGGCCCAGGCGGAACGCCACCGCGTCGCCGTAGCCGGCATCCGCGATGGCCAGCGGGACGTGCACACCCCAGGAACGGGTCTCATCGACCATGTCCAGGGCGAGCTGCCACTTCTCCACGTGCCCCAGGTCGACGGGGACCCGGCAGCGCTCACGGCGGGCCACCTTCGCCGGTTCAGCCTTCTCGGAGGCCGGATCCCAGGGCTGCGGGAGGAACAGTCTCCAGTCGACGGCCACGGAGGCGTGGTCGGCGGCCAGGTGCAGCGAGACGCCCACCTGGCAGTTGGTGACCTTGCCCGCAGTACCCGTGTACTGCCGCGACACACACGCCGAGGCGTCACCGTCCTTGAGGAACCCGGTGTCGTCGATGACCAGCGCCGTCGCCTTCAGCTCCGCCTACATCCTCCACGCCAACCGGGCCCGCACATGCGCCGGATCCCACGGACTGGTCGTCACGAAGTGCGCCAGCGCCTGCCGGTTGCCATCTTCACCAAGCCGCGAGGCCATCGGCTCCACCGACTTGCGACCGCCGTCCATCAACAGCCCACGCACATAGACCCGCCCCCAACGACGCTGATCGTTGCGCGTGAACGCCTCGAACAGCTCCGCCGTGAACGCCTCCAGGTCCTCCCGGACCTCAGCCATCTCGCCAGGTGTCACACACCATCAACGACACGACTGCCCCATGGACACGCCACCGTTGCACCAACATGACCAAGCCCTACTAGGGCGCGTATCGAGTCGTGATCAATCCGCGGTTTCGACCCCGCGACGCCGAGCCGCTGCAGGGCGCCTGAGAGCTATATCGCTGGACTCCACCTACGAGCGTCGATGATCTGGTCAAAGACCTCACGCTAAACGGCCCCGCCCACGGGCAGACATGCGACCTCATCGGGGGCTAATGCCTCACCCGCCGAACCGGTGCCAACGGAAACCGTGTTCGAGCAGCGGTGTCAGGGTCCCGCGGTGAAGCGCGCTGAAGCCCACGATTGCCTCGTCCTCGTCGCCGCTGACGCGGGCGAGAAGTCCCGGCGCCGCGAAAAACCGCTCGGCCGCGTAGGTCGGCATGAAGGGACTGAGGGGTACGGGGCGCAGCAGCTTCCACAGCGCGTCAAGGCGCGCGGTCGGCATGCAGTAGGTGCGAGCGCCGTAGGGGGCGACACTCATGGCTCCGTTGAGGGTGAACTGCAAGAGGAAGCGGCTCAGCGGTTCCTCTTCAAGGGTCGTCTCCGGGTTCGGATCATCGGGGTCTTCGGTGAACCACACACGTGGATCGGGCTCGTCCGGCTTATTCAGCGGCCAGGGGATGGACCAGTCCCTGCTGGCCCCGTTCCACATCGCGAAGATCAGTCGGTCGCCCAGTGGCCCGGATGCACGCCTGGGCTTCTTCAGTACTGGGTCGAGGAATCTGTGGATGGCCGGTCGGAGGCGGGCCAGGCGGTGGAAGGCGGCCAACGCCTCTGGCAGGTTGTCCAGTTCGTTTGCCGTGGTCTCGTCGTCAGCGGACTCCGCTTCGGGAAACCAGCCGAGGACGAACGACTCCAAGGCCCGGCTCGGATCTGATTCCACGAGGTCGATCCAGTCCACGCCTGGCACCGGCCCAGGTGACGGGACTGGCCGGACCGCATCCAGCATCTCGCGGGTCAGCGGTTGGCTGAGCCTCAGTTCGGCACGGTCGAAGTAAGCCGGTGCCGACGGCATCGCCCTGCACTGGGCGGTGCCGAGCGGGAGGCAGCCCTCTTCCAGTCGCGCGAAGACGTGAATGGGCAAGGCACCTCGGAACTCGAACCTGGAGTGGAGTTCTGGAATCCGATCCCCGCGCAGAAGTACCCAGAGGGAGTCCTGGACGCCGCTGACCTTCGGATTGTCCCCGGACTCGACGATGACGACGGTTGCGTCAGCTCCCGCCCCGATCAAGGCTGGCCCCATTGCGTACCGAAGGAGGCCGGCTCCAGCGACAGACAGGGCCGCCTTCTCGGTGATCAGGGACGGAAGCGTTCGCAACATGCCGGTCAGCCTATCCGCGAGGACAGACAGGGCAGATTGATCGGGACTCGATACAGGCCCTAGCTAGTGCGACGTATCACCGCACCGTGATCCGCTATCCGAGATCGACCGCGAGGATGTCGGTCAGGCGGACGTCGGGCTCGGCGGCGAGGAGGTCCGGCGCCGACCTGGGCGAAGAGGGCGGGGATGCGGCCGTTCAGGTGGGCCTGGCGGCCCGCGTCGTCGGCGAAGGCGTCGAAGATGCCGAAGGGGGAGCTGTCAATCTGGAAGGCGTACCAGACCAGGGTCTGGTACGCCTCGGCGGCGAAGCCGCGGGCGATGTCCAGCAGGTCGGTCACCTCGGCCTCCTTGCCGGGCTTGGCGGTGAACAGGCCCAGTACACCCAGCTTGAGCATCATGTCGGTCTCCCTCGTGTCGTGAGGGGCCCCGCGTGATGCGACTTCCTCGACCGGGGCCCCGTCTGGTCCATCCGCAACTGCTGACCCCCCTTGCCGGGAGCATTCCGGCCGGCCCCACCGCGGC
>NZ_JBHJVK010000083.1:0-33924 GCF_042264695.1 Kitasatospora sp. NPDC056138
GAGTGCGTTGCCGATGCCTTCGTCCAGTCTCCCGACACCGGCCGCCCCACCAGATCCGGTGCCGAGCCCGGCACCGGAGCCGGCACCGGACCGGGCGGCGCCGCCCGGTCGGCCGCCCCCGGTGAGCTGACCCTGCAGGTGCACGCCGGCGGCGGCCCCGCCAACACCGCCGTCGGCCTGTCCCGGCTCGGCAGCCCGACCCGGTTCGTCGCCCGGCTCTCCGAGGACACCTTCGGGCGGCTCTTCCGCACCCACCTGACCGCCTCCGGAGTGGACCTCTCCTTCAGCGTCCGCGCCGACGAACCCAGCACCCTCGCCGTCGCCGAGCTCGACCAGGACGGCCGGGCCTCGTACTCGTTCCACGCCGAGCGCACCGCGGACTGGCAGTGGCAGCCCGCGGAGCTCGCAGCCGTACCGCTCACCGGCACGGCGTGCGTCCACACGGGCTCGCTCGCGCTGATCCGCGAGCCGGGCGGCCGGGCGGTCGAGGACTTCCTCGACCTGGTCCACCGGGCCCCCGCCCGGCCGTCCGTCTCGATCGACCCGAACGTCCGCCCGTTGCTGGTGGATCCGGCCCGCTACCGCGAGCGGCTGGACCGCTGGTGCGCGGCCGCCGACCTGCTCCGGCTCTCCGCCGAGGACCTCGCCCTGCTGCTGCCCGGCGTCCCGCCGGAGACGGCCTGCGACCGGTGGCACGCGGCCGGGGTCAGGCTGGTGGTGATCACCCTCGGCGAGCAGGGGGCACTCGCCTCGCTCGACGGCACCCGGGTCACCGTCCCGGCCGTCCCCGTCCGGGTCGTGGACACCGTCGGGGCGGGTGACGCGTTCACCGCCGGGCTGCTGCACCACCTCGGCAGCCACGGCCTGCTCGGCGGCCGGCTCGACCGGCTCACCGTGCGGGACACCGCCGCGGCCTGTGCGTACGCGTCCAGGGTCGCCGCCCTCACCTGTGCCGTCCCCGGCCCCAACCCGCCCTGGGCCGCGCAGCTCACCGCCAGTCCGGCCGACGGTCCCACCGGCGCCGCCCCGGACCTCCCGACGGACCGGCCCACCTCCCGGGCGGCCGGCCGGCCGCACGTCAGCCCGTCGTACGACGGCCGAACGGGTGAGGCCCAGCTGACAGAGTGAATCCGGTCTGCCGAACCGTTCCCTCCCCCGGCCCACCCCCGTCGGCGCCGCCGCCGGTCCGCTGGGGTACGAAATATCCGGCAACTCCGTCACCCCGGGAGCTCCCAGCCGTACCCTGTGTGCGGGTGCGCGGGGGACGGGACACGGGCGGCGGCGGATGGCGACTCGACGGGGGGAGGGCGTGGTGCTGGACAGCCAGGGCACGGCCCACGCAGGCCGTGTCTCACCCACCGAGATGGCCAGGGTGCACGAGCTCACCCTCTCCGGCGACACCCCGCCACTGCTGCCCCGGCCGGAGATCGGCGACTCCTGGGAGCGGCTGCGCCGCCTCGGCCTCGACCCCGACCACGGCCGCAACGCCAACCGGATCACCGCCGCCGAGGTCGAGCACCGCCGCCGCGAGAGCCACCTCGCCGAGGTCCTCCCGGTGCTGCGCTCCACCCTGCTGCTCCCCTCCACCGGGACCCCGCTGCTGCTCGCCGTCGCCGACGCGGAGGGCCACGTGCTCTGGCAGGAGGGCGCCCGCCACCTGCGCCGGAGCGCCGACGGGATCGGCTTCGACAACGGCGCCTGCTGGGCCGAGGACGCGGTCGGCACCAACGGCATCGGGATGACCCTGCGGGTCCGCCGCCCGATGCAGGTCCACTCCACCGAGCACTACCTGCGCAGCCACCACAGCTGGACCTGTGTCGCCGCCCCGGTCCACGACCCGCGCACCGGGCGGCTCACCGGCGTGGTCAACCTCAGCGGCCCGGCCCGGACCATGGCGCCCTACCTGCTCCAACTCGCCGCCACCGCCGCCCGGCTGGCCGAGGCCGAACTGCGGGCCCGTCAGCTGGAGGCGCTGCACCAGCTGCGCACCGTCGCCGCACCGCTGCTCGCCCGGGTCGCCGAACCGGCCATGGTGGTCGACGACGACGGCTGGACGGCCGCCACCCTCGGCCTGCCGCCGGTCGCCCGGCTGCGGCTGCCCGCCGACGGCTGGGGCTCCTCCGACATCCACTGGCTGCCCGCGCTCGGCGAGTGCGCCGTCGAGCCGATGGCCGGTGGCTGGCTGATCCGGCCGGTCAGCAGCTCGGCCGGAGCCGTCGCCGAACAGTCCGAACGGGCCGCCCTCCGGCTGGAACTGAGCCACCCGGGCCACCCGAAGCTGCTGGTCACCGGCGCGGCCGGCAGCTGGTCGCACGCCCTCAGCCCGCGCCACGCCGAACTCCTGCTGCTGCTCGCCGTGAACCGGGAGGGGCTCAGCGCGGCCCAGCTCGCCGAGGCGCTCTTCGCCGACCGGGCGCGCACCGTCACCGTACGCGCCGAGATCTCCCGACTGCGCCGCTACCTGGGCGGACTGCTGGAGCACCGTCCGTACCGGATCGCCCACTCCGCCTCGGTCGCAGTGACCGGCCCCACCGATCCCTACGACCTGCTGCCGACCTCATCGGCGCCCGCCGTACGGGAGTTGCGGGCCGGCCTGCTCGCCGGCACCTGCCACCTGCCGAGGTGACCCTCCGGGGGCGCGCCCCCCGGCTGTCCGGAGACCGACGGGCCCAGCCGTGGCACCACCGCTAGAAGCCGACCAGCTCGGCGAGTTGCTCGTCGGTCGGCCCGGCCGCGGCCTCCGCCGCCTCCGAGACGCACGCGTACGTACGCAGCAGCCAGGACTTCACCGTGGCTTTGGACACCTCCAACAGCGCACTGCCGTGCGGGGATTCCAGGGCGAGGTGGAGCGTCGAGCCGTGACAGGGACAGTACGCGGGCCAGAGCTTCACGTCGCCCTGCCCGCTCAGCCCTTCGAGGCCGTCGCGCAGCAGTTGCCGGGAGAAGACCCAGTCCGCCTCGTCCGCCCGGCCCAGGTGGAAGGTGAGCTGCACCTCGTACGGCCGCTCGGGGTCGTACCGGAAGCGCGTGCGCACCTCCCCCACCAGGTCCTGTTCCAAAGCGATCCGCAGCGTCATGACCTCCTCCACCGGCGCCGGGGCGGCGGTGAGTCTGCCCGCCTCGTCGCCCGTGGGGGTGGCGGCGAGCGGCGGGTTGGCGGAGGCTGACAGCGGGTCGCGCGGCATGACGATCTCTCCGAGGCGGCTGGGGTTCAGGCCAGCGTCCTGCACGGTGCCGTGTCGAGCAAGAGTTGCAAGAGGTTGCATCCGACCGTTGACCGGCCGGGCCCAGGATCCACACGAGCACACGCCAGACGCATCGTCAATTATCGGACACGTCATACCAGTAGTCGTCATCGGCCCGTTGCCCACGAGGGCTGGCGGAGCAGCCGCACGCCGCTGATACCCTCGTGCTCCAGCCCGGATGAGGCGGGGAGAGGACACGGCGGGGGGCCGGGGAGGGCGTCCGACCATGAATGCGAAGCTTCGCGACAAGCCGCACGCACGGCACCAACACGCCGGCGGCACACCCGCGCACGGCACTGACGCCGCGTCACACGGTGCGGTGGCGCGCGAGTACGCCGGCCAGGCCCGCACGGGCGCACGGTCCGGACGGCACGGTCGGCCCCGGCCGTTCGGCGGCTTCCGGCTGCCGAGCCTGCGCTTCTCCGGCGCCGCCATGGCGATGTCCACGGTGCTGGGGATCAGCGTCGCCACCACCTGGCTGCTCAGCGAGCAGCAGAACATCGGCCGGCGTCCCGGGGTGTCCAACGTCGGGGCCAGTCCGCCGCTGCCCAGCCCGGACCAGAGCGACGCGACCGGCCTGCCGCCCACCCCCGCCCCGAGCGGCCCGGCCCGGGCCGAGGCCCCGTCGAACGCCGCCAAAGCACTCGGCACTCCCAGGACCGCGCCCAGGGGCACGGCGGCGCCGTCCACCACCGCTCCGGCGGCCTCCCCCTCCGCCCGGACCGGAGACCGGCCGCCCGCGTCCGGCGGTGCTCCGAGCGCGTCGGCGTCCGGCGCGGCGCCCCCGTCCGCCTCGCCCGGCAGCACCGCGGGCTCCGGCACCACGGGCCCCGGTGCGACCGGCCCGACCGGCCCGAGCAGCAGCGCAAGTGCCGGTCCGTCGGCCACGACCGGCCCGCGTCCCGACACCGCGCTGTCCGGACAGGGCTCGGCCGACCCGGTCGGCACCACGGGCATCCGGCACACCCTCGCGCTGGCCGTCGGCGAGAACGTGACGGCGCTCCAGGTCGAGCTCCGGCTGGCCCGGCCCGAGGCGCTGCCCGGCACCACGCCCTGGAGCAGCCTGCCGGGAGCGGTGGTGACGATCGCCCAGGACCGCGGCAGCCTGGTCTACCGCTTCACCGCGCCCGTCGGCCTCGACCTCGCGCCCGGCCGGTACACCTTCGGCGTCCGCGGCGCCCGTCCCACCGACGGCCTCGATCACCCGCCGCAGGAGACCTGGGCGGCCTCGGCCTTCGCCCTGGACGACCCCCGTGCCCTGGCCGTCCGGGGCGCCTTCTCCTGACCATCGGTCACCCGGACTCCACGGACGCGCATTCGGAAGCCGACCGCCCGCGAGCCACGCATCCGTCCACGCGGTGGCGCGACCCCGTCCGGCCGTCCGGCGCCCCGGTCGCCCGGGAGGAGCCGCGCCACCGTCGCGCTGCCGCGGGGCCGATCGCACGGCTCCCGAGCCCCGGGCCCGGGAGCCGGTGCCGGTTCCGCCGCCCGGGGTCAGCGCCCGCGCACCCGCACCGCCCGGCGCAGGTCGTCCACCTGGTCGGCCAGCACCCGCCGCAGCGAAGGCGTCAGGTCCTCCCCGGCCAGGCACTCCTCCGCCAGCCGGACCGTCTCCGGTTCCGCACGGCCCGCCGGGAACAGGACCCGGCCGAGCACCCTGGCCACGGTCGCCCCCCGCCGCCCGGCGGCGGGGAGTTCGGCGAAATACCGCCGCACGTAGTCCTGCTGGAGCCGCTCGGCGCCGGACCGCCAGAAGCCCTGCGCGGTCGCGCCCATCAGGTGGTTGGAGAGGGCGCCCTCGGTGAAGAGCTGCTGCCAGGCCGCCGCCTTGGCCTCCGGTTCCGGCCGGGCGGCCCTGGCGCAGGCCGCGCCCTGGTGGGCGCTGCTGCTCGGTTCGGCGGCCAGTTCGGCGGCGATCCGCGCCTCGTCGGCCAGCCCCTCGGCCGCGAGCCGGGCCAGGGCGGTCCAGCGCAGCTCGGTGCTGAGCTCGCCGGTCGGGCCGCCGTCGGTCAGCCAGGCTTCCAGCTCGGCGAGTTGCTCCCCTCCGGTGGCGTTCTCGATCGCGCCGCGCAGGGCGGCGATCCGCAGGCCGTCCCCCGCGTCGGGGCGGGCCAGCAGCCGGCGGGAGAGCCCGGCGAGGCGCGCGGCGGCGGCCGGGCGGTCCGCCGGGGCGAGGTAGTCGGCGACCAGCCTGGTCCGGGCGAAGGTGAGGACGGCGTCGACCACCATGTCCGCGTCCTCGGTCGGCAGCTGGGTCTCCACCAGGTCCAGGTACTCGGCGGGCGCCAGCTCCGCGTCGCGGACCAGGTCGCGGGCGTTCTCCCAGAGCACGGCGCGGGCGAGCGGGTCCGCGATCCGGGAGAGCGAGCCGGTGACCGTCCGCCAGGAGTCCTTGTCCAGGCGGATCTTGGCCCAGGTGAGATCGCCGTGGTTGGGCAGCAGCAGGGCGGCGCGCGCGGATCCGGCCGCCTTGGGCAGGGCGGTCCGGCGGCCGGGTTCGACCTCCGCCTCGAAGCGGTCCCGCAGGACCAGGGCGCCGTCGGACCGTCGGTCGTACACACCGATGCCGACCCGGTGCGGCCGACTGCCGTCCGGGACGAGTTCGGCGGCGGCGACCCGGTCGGCCTCGTCGTACCGGACGTCCAGCCGCAGGGTGTCCACGCCGCTGGTGCGCAGCCAGCGTTCGGCCCAGCCCCGGACGTCCCGGCCGCTCGCCGTGGCCAGCGCGTCGAGGAACTCGGCGAGTTCGGCGTTGCCGAAGCGGTGCCGGGCGAAGTGCTCGTTGATGCCCGTGAAGAACGCCTCGTCGCCGAGCCAGGCGACCAGCTGCCGCAGCGCGGAGGCGCCCTTGGCATAGGCGATGCCGTCGAAGTTGACCATCGCCTCGGCCACGCTCTCGACACCGGTGGCGGCGACGGGGTGGGTGGTGGTGCGCTGGTCGGCGTCGTAGCCCCAGCCCTTGCGCTCGACGGCGAAGCCGGTCCAGGAGCCGGTGAAGCGGGTGGACTCGGCGGCGATGCGGTAGCCCAGGTACTCGGCGAAGGACTCGTTCAGCCACAAGTCGTCCCACCAGCGCATGGTGACCAGGTTGCCGAACCACATGTGGGCCATCTCGTGGGCGATCACCACCGCCCGGGACTCGCGTTCGGCCTCGGTCGGGGCGGAGTGGAAGAGCAGTTCCTCGCGGAAGACCACGCAGCCGGGGTTCTCCATCGCGCCCCAGTTGAACTCCGGGACGAAGGCCTGGTCGTAGCGGCCGAACGGGTAGCGCTCGTCGAAGAGACCGTGCAGCCGGTCGAAGGAGGCCCGGGTGACCTCGAAGATCTCCTCGGCCTCGCGGTCCAGGTCGGCGGCGAGCGAACGGCGGGCGTGCAGGCCGAGCGGGATGCCGTCGTGCTCCGCGTAGCGGGAGTGCAGCGGGCCCGCGACCACGGTGAACAGGTAGGTGCTGATCGGCCGGGTCGGCGCGAACTCCCAACGGCTCCCGGCCGTGGCCTCCCCCGAACCCGGGCCCGCACCCGGCTCCGTGCGCTCCCCCGCGCCGTTGGCGACCAGGGTCCAGTCCGCCGGGGCGGTGGCGGCCAGCCGGAACGGCGCCTTGAGGTCGGGCTGGTCGAAGCACGCGAACACCAGCGGCGCGCTGTCGGGACCGCAGGCCGCGTAGAGGTAGACCGCGCCGTCGGCCGGGTCGGTGAAGCGGTGCAGGCCCTCCCCGGTGCGCGAGTAGCGCATGTCGGCCTCGACGCGCAGTTCGTTCCCGGCGGCCAGGCCGGTCAGGGCGAGGCGGTTCCCGTCGAGGCCGGCGGGGTCCAGCTCGCGGCCGTTGAGGACCACGCGGTGCAGTGCGGCGGGCTGCAGGTCGACGAAGGTCGCGGCGCCTGGCTCGGTACAGTCGAAGCGGATCACGGTGGTGCTGCCGAACACCTCCTCGCCCCGGGTGAGGTCCAGGTCGACCTGGCAGTCGCGAACCTGGACGAGTCGGGCACGGATGCGGGCTTCGGTACGTTGAAGGGCTGGCATCCCTGCATGCTCGCCCCGGCGGGCGCCGGTGGGCAAGACCTTTCCGGGCCGGTCGGCCGGGCCGGTCGGCCCGTCCCCGTCAGGGCCACGTCAGGACGGTCGGCGCCAGCCGGTCGCCACTGGTCGGTCGGGCCGGGGTGGCTACTGTGGGAAGCCTGCGGAGAGCCGCAACCACCCATCCCAGGAGGAGAACTGTGCCGACGGACCTGACCCAAGGCGGCAACGCGCCGCTCACCGCCACCCGGGTGACGGTCGAGGTGACGGCCCCGAAGCCGCTGGACGTCTCGGGGCTGTTGCTGACGGAGGCCGGAAAGGTCCGCTCGGACGCCGACTTCGTCTTCTTCAACGCCCCCGAGGGTCCCGGTGTGACCCACCGCCCGGCCGCCGGCGGCGCCCCGGACGCGATCACCGTGGACACCGCCGCGCTGCCGTCCGAGATCAGCAAGGTCGTGGTCACGGCCAGCCTCGACGACACCACGGCGACCTTCGCCGGCACCGAACCGACCGCGACCGTACGGGACGCGGCCAGCGGCGAGGTACTGGTCACCTTCACCCCGCCCCGGCTCGGCCGGGAGACGGCGCTGGTGGTGGTCGAGGTCTACCGGCGCGGCGGCAGCTGGAAGGTCCGCGCGGTCGGCCAGGGCTACGCGAACGGACTGGCAGGCATCGCCACCGACTTCGGCGTCTCGGTGGAGGAGCCGGACCGCACGGCGGCACCGGCCGCCGCCGCACCCCCGAAGCCCCTCGCCCCGCCCACCGCTCCGACCGCGCCCGCCCCGCCGGCCGCGCCGGGCGCACTGACCAAGGTCACCCTGGACAAGGGCAAGGTCAACCTGGTCAAGGGCGGTTCGGTCTCGCTGGAGAAGAACGGCAAGCCCTTCCTCTCCGCGGTCCGGATGGGCCTCGGCTGGGAGGCCGCCGGACGCGGCCGCAACATCGACCTGGACGCCTCCTGCATCGCCTTCGACGCCCAGCGCAACAAGATCGAGACCGCCTGGTTCATGAAGCTGAACGTCTTCAACGGCGCCATCGCGCACTCGGGTGACAGCCTCACCGGCGAGGGCACGGGCGACGACGAGGCGATCACCGTCCACCTGGACGGCCTGCCGCCGGAGGTCTGCGGCCTGGTCTTCGTGGTGAACTCCTTCTCCGGCCAGAAGTTCACCGAGGTCAAGAACGCCTACTGCCGCCTGCTGGACGCCGGTTCGGGCCAGGAACTGGTCCGCTTCGACCTCAGCCACGCCGAGGCGAGGACCGGCGTGGTGATGTGCAAGCTGATCCGCCAGTTCTCCGGCGAGTGGGTGATGACCGCGATCGGCGAGTACGTCGACGCCAAGACCGCCCGCGCCATGGTCAAGCCCGCGGCCGCCATGCTCTGACGGGCCGTCCGGAGCAGGCTGCCGTCGGGGGACGCGCCTGCCCCCGAGGCACGGTGTCGGGGGGTCCCCAGGGGCGGCGGGGGCAAGCCGGGGTGCGTCGGGCGGCGAACGGCGGCGGGGACGCCCAGTTCGCACCAGACGGTCTTGCCCGACGGCGGTCGCGGCGCGGTGCCCCAGCGGTCGGCCAGGGCGTGGACCAGCGCCAGACCACGGCCCGACTCCGCGTCGGGGCGGAGCGTGACCGGGAGGACCGGTCGCCGCTCGCCCCGCGCGTCCGACACCTCGATGCGCAGCACCCCTTCGCGGAGCGTGAGGCACAGCTCGAAGCCCCGCCCCCGGACGTGACCGTGCGTGATCGCGTTCGCCGCGAGCTCGGCCACGATGAGGACGGCGGCCTGGAACGCGTCACCGGCCGGCGCCCAGCCCCAGCCCCTCAACTGCTCCGCGGCGGCCAGCCGGGCCAGTCGTGCACCACGCCCGGTCGAGCCGAACCGTTCGGCGAACTGCGGTCGGGGCGGCGCGGTTTCGCCCGGTCGGCCAAGAGTGATTTCGGACTTCATGTCACCGAGCGTGGCCGGATGCAAGTACGCTGACCAGAGCGCGAACCGGTACGGAACGTAGGTGTCCGGGTGCGCAGGGTTGCCTGTCCGGGCCGACGGGGGTAACCGGATGCCGGTGTGGTTCGGGACACGGGGTGGTGGCCGCTGTGACGGTTGCGAGTCGGGACGACGGGGTCCGGGTGCCAGGTGCTGCGGCGCCCGGACAGCTCCGGGAGCGACGGCCGGAGCCGCCGGACGATCCGGACGGCGCCACGGACTTCTTCCGGGCCGTCGGCAAGCAGGTCAAACTGCTGCGCGAGCGCGCCGGGCTGACCCAGAAGGAGTTGGGCGACCGGCTCGGCTACGGTGAGGAGCAGATCTCCTCGCTGGAACGCGGCCGGCGCACCCCGCAGCCGGAGTTCCTCGACGCGGCGGACGAACTGCTGGGCGCGGGAGGTCTGCTGAAGGCCGCCAAGGAGGACCTGGCGCGGGCCAAGGCCAGGGCACGGGTACGGCACCCGGCGTGGTTCCGGGACTACGCGCGGCTGGAGGCGGAGGCGGTGGAGCTGCACTTCTACAGCACCCTGACGGTCCCGGGCCTGCTGCAGACCGAGGGCTATGCGCGGACGACCTTCACCGTACGGCAACCCCTCCTGGACGAGGTGACCATCGAGCAGCGGGTGGCGGCCCGCCTGGGACGGCAGGAAGTCCTGGCGCAGTGGCCGGCGCCGATGGTCAGTGCGGTCATCGAGGAGTCCGTCCTGCACAGGCTCATCGGTGGACGGGGCGTCCAGCGCGGACAGTTGGAACATCTGCTCCGCCTGGGGAAGTTGCGGAGCACGGCACTCCAGGTACTGCCACTGTCCTGCGAGGATCACGCCGGCATGGACGGCCCCTTCATCCTGCTCACCCCCAGGGGACGCCCGCAGGTGGCCTACGTGGAGGTACAGCATGTCAGCCGCCTGATCACGGACCCGGAGGAGGTCCGTATTCTGGCTGCACGATACGGGAGCATCCGGGGACAGGCTCTGACACCTCGTGAGTCCTTGACGCTGATCGAGAAGATGCTGGGAGAGCTATGAACATCGAGCAATCCGCGCAGGGCACCGCCGAATCCATGTGGCGCAAGAGCAGCTACAGCGGCGGCGAAGGCGGCGAGTGCGTGGAGGTCGCGCTCACCCCGGACGCCGTCCACGTCCGCGACTCCAAGGACCAAAGCGGCCCCCGGCTCACCTTCACCCCCCGGACCTGGGCCGCCTTCGTCCAGTTCGCCGCCGGGATCTGACGGCCGGAAACACCGAGGGCGGCCCCCCTGCCATCGGGAATGCCGCCCTCGGTCGTCGGGGTGTCCGTCAGCCGCGCGTGGCCATCGCACGGAGGAAGAACGTCAGGTTGGCCGGGCGCTCGGCGAGACGGCGCATGAAGTACCCGTACCACTCCTGTCCGTACGGCAGGTACACGCGCATGGTGTTGCCCGCCTCGGCCAGCCGCAGCTGCTCCTCCGGGCGGATGCCGAAGAGCATCTGGTACTCGTAGCTGTCCCGGCTGCGTCCGTTCCACTCGGCCAGCTGGCCGGCGATCTTGATCATGTTGGGGTCGTGCGAGGCCACCATCGGGTAACCCTCGCCCGCCATCAGGACCTTGAGCGCGCGGACGTAGGCCAGGTCGACCTCCTGCTTGCCCTGGAAGGCGACCGACTCGGGCTCCTTGTAGGCGCCCTTGCAGATCCGCACCCGCGAGCCGGCACCGGAGAAGTCACGGCAGTCGGCTTCGGTGCGGCGCAGGTACGCCTGGAGCACGACGCCCAGCCACGGGAAGTCGGCGCGCAGCTCGCGGGCGATCGCCAGGGTGGAGTCGGTGGTGGTGTGGTCCTCCATGTCCAGGGTGACCGTGGTGCCGGCCTCCTTGGCCGCCTCGCAGATCCGCCGGGCGTTCTCCAGCGCGATCTTCTCGCCGTCCACCGGCAGGAACTGACCGACCGCCGAGAGCTTGACCGAGACCTCGGCGTCGGCGGCGAGGCCGGTCTCCTTGAGGGCGGTGAGCAGGTACTCGTACGCCTTGGCGGTGTCGGCGGCCTGGCTCGCGTCCTTGGTGTCCTCGCCGAGGTGGTCGAGGGTGACCTTGCGGCCGGTGGCCACCAGCTCGTCGGTCGCGGTGACGGCCTGGTCCAGCAGCTCACCGGCGACGAAGCGCTCGACTATGGCGTGGGTGGGCGGGAACTTCTCGACGACGGTGCGCACCTGGGGGGAGCGGGAGGCGGCGAGGAGGGCGGAGCGGAGCATCGGTACTCCTGGAGACGTTTCAGCAGGCAGGGGAGAGAAGAGCGGGGACGGCGGACGAGGGTGGGAGGACCGCCGTCCCCGGGGCGGGCCTGGTCGGCTCTTGGCCGCCCAGGCCCAGGATCGGGCCTGGTCAGCCCATGTGCGGGTAGCGGTAGTCGGTCGGCGGGACGAACGTCTCCTTGATGGAGCGGGTGGACGTCCAGCGGGTCAGGTTCTGCTTGGCACCGGCCTTGTCGTTGGTGCCGGAGGCCCGGCCGCCGCCGAAGGGCTGCTGACCGACGACGGCGCCGGTCGGCTTGTCGTTGATGTAGAAGTTGCCGGCCGCGTTGCGCAGCTTGTGCATGGTGTACTGGACGGCCTCGCGGTCCTGGGCGATGACCGCGCCGGTCAGGCCGTACGAGGAGACCGACTCCATCTGCGTGAGCATCTCGTCGTACTTGTCGTCCTCGTAGACGTACACCGAGAGGATCGGGCCGAAGTACTCGTCCCGGAAGTACTCGGCGGCCGGGTCCTCGCAGACCAGGACGGTCGGGCGGACGAAGTAGCCGACCGAGTCGTCGTACGTGCCGCCGGCCAGGACCTCGACCTCGGGGTCGGCCTGGGCGCGGTCGATCGCGGCCTTGTTCTTGGCGAAGGACCGCTCGTCGATGACGGCGCTCATGAAGTTCGCCAGGTCGGTGACGTCACCCATGGTCAGGCCGTCGACCTCGGCGCGGAACTCGTCCTTGAGCTCGGCCCAGAGCGAGGCCGGGACGTAGGCGCGGGAGAGCGCCGAGCACTTCTGGCCCTGGAACTCGAAGGCGCCGCGGGTCATCGCGGTCTTCAGCACGCCCTTGTCGGCGGACGGGTGGGCGACCAGGAAGTCCTTGCCGCCGGTCTCGCCGACGATCCGCGGGTAGGTGCGGTAGCCCGCGATGTTGGCGCCGACCTCGCGCCACAGGTGCTGGAAGGTCGCGGTGGAGCCGGTGAAGTGGATGCCCGCCAGGTCCGGGTGCTTGAGCGCGACCTCGGAGACGGCCAGGCCGTCACCGGTCACCATGTTGATGACGCCCTTGGGCAGGCCGGCCTCCTCGAAGACCTGCATCAGCAGGTGCGCGGAGAACTGCTGGGTCGGGGACGGCTTCCAGAGCACCACGTTGCCCATCAGGGCCGGGGCGGTGGGCAGGTTGGCCGCGATGGCGGTGAAGTTGAAGGGCGTGATCGCGTAGACGAAGCCCTCCAGCGCGCGGTGGTCGCTGCGGTTCCACACGCCGGGCGAGGAGACCGGCTGCTCGGCGATGATCTGCCGGGCGAAGTGCACGTTGAAGCGCAGGAAGTCGACCAGCTCGCAGGGAGTGTCGATCTCGGCCTGCTGGGCGGTCTTGGACTGGCCGAGCATGGTCGCGGCGGCCAGCGTCTCGCGCCACGGGCCGGCGATCAGGTCGGCGGCCCTGAGGAAGATCGCGGCGCGCGAGTCGAAGGAGAGCGCCTGCCAGGCCGGGGCGGCGGCCAGAGCAGCGTCGATGGCGTCCCGCGCGTCGTCCTGGGTGGCGTTGCGCAGGGTGCCGAGCCGAGCCGCGTGGTTGTGCGGCTGGACGACGTGGATCTCGGAGCCACCGCCGAGGCGGCGCTCACCGTTGATCGTCATGGTCAGCTGGATCGGCTCCTGGCCGCCCAGCTCCTTCAGCTTGGCCTCCAGGCGAGCCCGTTCGGGGCTGCCCGGGGCGTAGCTGTGGACCGGCTCGTTCACCGGCGCGGGGACCTGGGTCACAGCATCCATGGCGCACGCTCTCCTTCTCGTCATGGGAGCCGACGGGGGTCGCACGTCGGCTATGGACGAACGGTATTCCCCCAGGCCGGAGCACTTGATTGGCCGGGCGGCTAAAGTCATCCGGACAGAGTTGTCCGACCGGACGAAGGAGGGCCGACCGCATGTCAACTCCGCAGACTCCCTCCCCCGGCTCGCCCCCCGCCGCCGTCTCCGGGCTGCCGCTGCGGCAGCTGCTGATGTCGCTCGGCGAGCCCCTGGTGGAGCTCCAGGCGGCCCCGGCGGGCCTGGACGTCCCCGTCCGGGACGTGGCGATCCTCGACCCGGAGGACCCGGCCACCGCCGCCCCCGGCGAACTCGTGCTGGCGATCGGCGCCCGGGGCCGGGCCGCACTGCCCGCACTGCGCGCGGCCGGGCGGGCCAGGGCCGCCGCCGTCGCGGTCAAACTGGACGCCCCCGGCCAGGCGGACGCGCTGCGCGAGGCCGCCACCGATGCCGGGGTGGCACTGCTCTCGGTCCGCCGGGAGACCCGTTGGGAGCACCTGGACTCCCTCGCCCGGGCGGTCATCGCCGGTCCGGACGCCCCCGAGACCCCCGAGCACAACGCCGGCGACCTCTTCTCGCTCGCCCAGACGGTCTCGGTGCTGACCGGCGGCATCGTCTCCATCGAGGACACCTCCAGCCGTGTCCTGGCCTACTCGCGGTCCTCCGACACCGACGAGGTCGACGACCTGCGCAGGCTCTCCATCCTCGGCTGGCAGGGCCCGGAGCCGTATCTGTCCAAGCTCCGCGAGTGGGGCATCTTCCAGCACCTGCGCAGTTCGGACAGTGTGATCGCGGTCGAGCCGCACCCGGAGCTGGGCCTGCGCCGACGCCTGGCGATCGGCATCCGGGCGGGCGCCCAGCCGCTCGGCACCATCTGGGTGCAGGAGGGTGCCCGGCCGCTCGCCCCGCTGGCCGAACAGGCGCTGGTCGGCGCGGCCCGGGTGGCGGCGGCACAGCTGGTCCGGCGCAGACGCGAGCTGTCGGCGGACGTCCGGCTGACCCGGACCCTGCTCACCGGCCTGCTGGAGGGCTCCACCGGACCGCAGTCGCTGGCCACCCACCTGGGGCTCGAACTGCGCCGCCCGGCCACCGTGCTGGCCTACGCTGCGGGCTCCCCGGGCGAGGGCCGCAGCCTCGAACTCGCGATGGGCGAGGTCACCGGTCTGATCTCGGTGCACACCGCCGCCCGGCACCGCAGCGCGCTGCTCGCCCCGATCGAGTCCCGGGTGTACGTCCTGCTCCCCGAGCTGCCCGCCGGGCTGCCGATGACCACCGTGCGCAGCTGGGCCCAGGAGGTGGTGGCCGCGGCCGGCGAGCACCTGGGCGTCCGGCTGCGGGCGGCGATCGGCTCGACGGTGGACGGCCTGGCGGCGGTACCGGAGTCCCGGGCGCAGGCGGACCGGATCCTGGACGCGATGCGCCGCGGCGGGGTCGACCTGGACGTCGCCGCACTGATCGACGTCCAGGCGGAGGTCCTGGTCAGCGAGGTGCTGGCGCTCCTCCAGGACCGCCAGGGCCTGCGCGACCCCCGGCTGTCGGCGCTCACCGCGTACGACCGCCGGCACGGCACCCGCCTGGCCGAGTCGGTCCTGGCCTGGCTGGACGCCCTCGGCGAGGTCCGGGTGGCGGCGGACTCCCTGCACATCCACCCCAACACCCTGCGCTACCGGGTCCGCCGTGCGGAGCAGCTGACCGGTATCGACCTGGCCCAGCCCCAGCAGCGCCTGCTCGCCATGCTCCAACTCCGCCTCCCGGCGGAGGAGTCGGGCCACTGACCCCGGCCGGACCTCCCGAAACCGCCCGCCCTGGGCGGTGACGCGGCGCTATCCGGCGCCCGGAAGGCGGGCCGGGCGCCGGCTCGTGAGGCGGACCGGGGAGGCGGGCCGGGACGGGGTCTCCCCCGGACGCGGTGTCCGGCGGCCCGGCCGGTTCAGCCCCGGTGGCAGCGCTGCCAGGGGCCGGTGATGGCCAGCATGATGCCCGGCTCCTGGATGTTGGCGAACAGCGTGTCCCCGTCCTCCGAGAAGGTCACCCCGGTGAACTCGCTGAACTCGGGCTTCTCGGCCGTGCCGATGTTGAGCTCGTTGCGCGCGATCGGGAACGTCCGCCCGTCGTCGGTGGTCCCGAACAGGTGCTGCACCCCCTCGCCGTCCTCCGCGATCACCAGTCCGCCGTACGGCGAGACGGTGATGTTGTCGGGGCCGTCGAAGTTGCCGTGGTCGCCCGCCGGGTCGGGGTTGACCCCGAGCAGGACCTTGAGGGTGACGGTGCGCCGGCTCGGGTTGTAGAACCAGACCTGCCCGTCGTGCTGCACCGGGCTCTCCGAGCGGGCGAAGCTGGAGACGAAGTAGAAGCCGCCGTCACCCCACCACATGCCCTCCAGCTTGCGGGCCCTGGTGATCTCGCCGTCCTTGAACTGCTTGCGCACCGAGGTGGTACGGGCGTCCCGGTCCGGCACCTTGACCCAGTCCACGCCGTAGGTGGTGCCGATCACGGACGCCCGGGACAGGTCGTCGACCGGCTTGCCGTGCGAGTCGAAGACCTTGAACGCCTCCAGCACGCCGGCGTCCGCCGCCAGGGTGCGCAGCCTGCCCTTGCCGTGCCGGAATCCGGCCGGCGGGGTCCAGCGGAACAGCAGGCCGTTCGGGTTGGACGCGTCCTCGGTCAGGTAGAGGTGGCCCCGGCGCTCGTCCACCACGACGGCCTCGTGCGCGTAGCGGCCGAGGGCCTTGACCGGCTGCGGGTCGCGGTTGGCGGACTGGTCGTACGGGTCGACCTCGAAGACGTAGCCGTGGTCCTTGGTCATGCCGTTCTGGCCGGCCCGGTCCTCGGTCTCCTCGCCGCTCAGCCAGGTGCCCCACGGGGTGCGGCCACCGGCGCAGTTGGTGGAGGTGCCGGCGATGCCGACCCACTCGGTGACCTGCCGCCCGTGGTCGCGGACCTCCACCACGGTGCAGCCGCCCGCCGCGCCCGGGTCGTAGACGTGGCCCTCCAGCAGCGGCACCGGGTACGGCCAGCCGGCCCGCGGGCCCTTCAGCTCGTGGTTGTTGACCAGCAGGGTGCTGCCGCGGTGGCCCGCGAAGGCCGCGGTGCCGTCGTGGTTGCTCGGGGTGGACTCGCCGGTGACCAGCCTGGTCTTCCCGGTGTGGGTGATCACCCGGTACGAGAAGCCCCTGGGCAGCGCCAGCAGGCCCTTCGGGTCGGCGACCAGCGGGCCGTAGCCGAGCGCGGTCCCGCTGCCCCGGGCGGCGGCGGCCTCACCACCGGCCGGAGCGGCGATCGCGCCCGGGGCGGAAGCCAGCACCTCGGCGCTGCCGGCCACGAGCACACCGGCCCCGAGCAGCGTGGAACGGTTGACGAAGTCCCGACGGGACAGCGGCATGGCGGTCACTCCTGAGCGATGGCGTGGGGTCGCCGCCCGGCCGGTGGCGGCCGGTGGCGGCGGTGCGACGAGGAGCAGACTCCGCGCCGCCGGTGAACCCGGCGTGAATCCGGCCGCACACCCCGATGGCCTTTTGCCAACCGATTCCTTGCTCATGACTATTGCTTTACCGGAATTCCCTGGCGCATCATGGGATCGCCCCGGGCGCCTTCCCGGACGCGCGCTCGGCGCGGGCACCCGCACGCCCGGGCCGACAGCGCGTCCGAGCAGTGCGCCGGGGTCCAGCCCCGGGCGCCATCCGGTGGTTCAGTGCTCCGTGCGCTCCACCCGCCACTGCTCCCACGCCGTCAACCAGGCCTCCTCCGCACCGGTGGCGTTCCGCGTGCCGCCCGACCACATCCGGGTCCAGGCCCGCTGGGCCGGCAGGCTCGGCACCTCGCTCGCGAACGCCGTGTACCGGACCACCTCCTCCACCGCGGCCCGGCCCTCCGGGGTGCCGACGGCCCAATCCGCCTGCTGGGCCAGCCTGGTGAGGTGGTTGACCATGGTGGTGATCGACTCGCCGGCCTCGTCCCTGCTCTCCGAGGCGAGTCTCATCTGCTGCCGCACGGCGGCCTCCCAGCGGACCGCCGCCGCCTCGCCGCGCGAGCGCCGCGGCACCCGGGGCGGCCGGTCGTTGCGGATCTGGGCGGCGATCGCGAGCGACTCCCGCACCGCGTGCTCCACCACCGCCCGGTGCGCCTCCAGGCCGACCGCGGAGGGCAGTTCGCGCTCCTCCAGGGCCACCCGGCGGGCCTGCTGGGCGGCCAGCTTCCGCATCAGGTCGGTCCGGCCCAGGATGTAGCGCTCGAAGTCCTCGATCCGCTTCAACTCGATACCGCCCGGCGGCACCCCGCGCCCGGTCACCGTGACGGTGATGCCGTCCACCCGCAGACGCCCGGCCCAGACCGGCCTGCGGCGGCTCTCCGCCACTGCGCGGGGCTCCTCGGCGCCGGGCTCCAGCCCCGCGACCGCCTCCGCGACCGCGTCGGCGAGTTCGCGATCCGTGCCCGGGGCGCGGCCCTCGTCCCTGGCCCGGTCCTCGTGGATCTGGACGGCCCTCGGCTCGCCCTCGACGGTGATCCACTCGCGCAGGGCCCGTACGCTGCCCGGACCGTCGCCCTCGTCGATGCCCAACTGCTCGAAGACCCGGTCGCGTTCGTCCTCGACCACGTCCTCCAGCTCCGGCAGCCGGCCGGCGTCGGTCCCGGGCCGGTAGGTGCGGACGGTCACGTACGGACCCTCGGCCGAGCTCCAGTCACCGGAGCGCACCTCGACCCAGCCCAACTCGCCGCTGCGGAACTCGTACTCGGCCAGCGCGTCACTGTCCTGGCCGTCCTCCGCCGTCCCAGCCTCACCATCGGACGGCGCACTCTCGCCGCCGGGCGCCGGGTCCGCGCGGTGCACTCCCCCACCCTTGGAAGCGCGATCCACCCCGTAGACCGGGAAGTCCGCGTCCCCGAGCACCTGACGGCTGTACTCCTCGTGGTCGGCGTAGAAGTCCTCGGGTCCCTGGGGCCTGCTCGCGCTCTGCCTCTTCATCCTGTGCCGCACCCCCGCGTGTTCGCCTGGCCGTCGGTCCCGGCCACCGCCGCGCCGGGCCCGGCCCGGCGCACCGGGGCCGCGTCCGCCCCACGATACGTCGGAAGAACCTGCCGGGCCATCAGCTTCCCTCGTACGGTTGTCAGATGGCCCACCCGGCCACGTCCGGGCCCGATTGTCAGTAGCCTTGCCTACCCTGAACGGCATGACAGCACCCGGGAACTTCCCCGCCAGGATCAGCATCGTCACCCTCGGGGTCTTTGACCTGCAGCGCAGCGCCGAGTTCTACGAGGCCCTGGGCTGGCGGCGCTCCAGCGCCTCCAGCCCGGAGATCGTCTGGTTCCGCACCGCGGACTCGGCCCTCGGCCTCTTCCCCACCGAGGCGCTCGCGGCCGACGCCGGGGTGCCGGTGACGGGCGAGCCGTCGTTCCGCGGTGTCACCCTCGCGGTGAACCTCGAATCACCCGAGTCGGTTGACGCCGCCCTCGAAACGGCCGTCGCGGCCGGCGCCACGGTGGTCAAGCCCCCGTCCGGCACCGGCTGGGGCGGCTACTCCGGCTACTTCGAGGACTTGGACGGCCACCTCTGGGAGCTCTGCCACAACCCGTTCTTCCCGTTCACCGAGAGCGGCAGCCTCGACCTGCCGTGACGGCCCGCCGCCCCGGGGGCAGCATTGGATCCCAACCACTACCACCTCACCTCCGTCTGGCGGCTGCCCGCCGAACCGCAGCGGGTCTACCGGGCACTGGAGGACGTCGCCCGCTACCCGCAGTGGTGGCCACAGGTCCGTGCGGTCCGGCAACTGGACGAGCACACCGGCGAGTTGACGATCCGCTCCGCCCTTCCCTACACGCTGCGCGTCACCGTGCGCGAGCAGCACCGGTCCCCGGCCGCCGGTCTGCTCCAGGCCGCGCTGGAGGGCGACCTGCAGGGCTGGTCGAGCTGGCGGGTGAGCCCGGCCGACCGGGGCGCGGGCACCCAGGTGCGCTTCGAGGAGGACGTACGCCCGGCCAAGCCCCTGATGCGCCGCCTCGCCGTGATCGCCCGTCCGCTCTTCCTCGCCAACCACGCCGCCATGATGCGGGCCGGCGAGCTCGGCCTGACCGCCCACCTCGCCTGACCGGCGACGCCGCAGCGGCCGCACCCCGGGGGCGGGTAACCGCGCGAGCGGCCCGGTGGGTCACCCGGCCACTCGCACCCCCGCACCCCGCTCCCGCACCCCGCCGCAGGGCTACTTGCCCCGCCGGGAGCGGGCCTTGAAGGCCGCCTTCCTGGCCTCCTTGGCGATGCCCCGGTCCCGGTGCAGCTCACCGACCGCGTCCAGCACCTCCGCCGTGTACGGGTGCTCGATCCGCCACAGCTCGGCGAAGAAGCCCTCCGGGTCGTCGTCCACCGGCAGCCCGTCCACCAGCTCCTGCAGCGCCTCGCTCCGGCCCTCGCTGGTCAGCAGCTGCGCGGCGAAGGTGTCCACCATGGTCCAGAGCACCACCCCGTGCTCGGGCGCGGCGACCTCCAGCCCCTGTTCGAGCAGCCAGGCCCGGACCCCGCCGCCCAGCTGCGGGTCGTCCACCACCTCCTGCGCGGCGGGCCGGGCCCCGGCCCCGAGCTGCTCCAGCGCGGACAGGCAGAGCAGCCGCCGCACCGGACCGTAGGGGTCGGTGCCCCGGGCCGCCGCCAGCAGCTCGCGCGCCGCCTGGACCGGCTCGCGGTCGGCCAGCCAGACGGCCAACTCCCGCTCGGGCAGCACGTTGTCGGTCTCGGAGATCCCGCGCAGCAGTTCCTCCGCCGTCCCCGCGGCCAGCTCGCCGACCAGCGGGGCCTCGAAGCCGTCCTCCAGCAGCCACTGCCGCACGCCGTACTGGCCGAGCGCGGTGAGCCTGACCATGCCGAACCGGGCGGCCTCCGCCTCGTCCAGCGGGCCCCCGCCGTCCACCGCGGGCTCCTCGCCCGACTCCTCCTCGAACAGCTCGGGGTCGATCGGCCGGTGCTCCAGCAGCCCGAGCTCGGCCAGGTCGCCGAGCATCGGGTCCAGCGTCACCATCAGGTCGGTGATCTCGCCGAGCATCTCCTCGTCGGGCTCCTCGCCCTCGGGCACGACCAGCAGCGCGGCCAGCACCCCGAGCGGCACGGTCTCCTGCCCCGGCTCGGCGAAGGCCGTGGTCTCGTAGAGCACCTGGAGCGCCTCGTCCAGCAGCTCGGCGGCCGCCTGCCGGGACTCCTCCAGCTCCGCGAGCCCGGCCTCGTCGGTCTCCTCCGCCGCCCCGGCGCCCTCCGCGCCCTCGCCCTCGCCCTCCAGTGCGAGCGAGTCGGCCTCGGCGGACAGCTCGCGGACGATCCCGGCGGCGGTCAGCCACAGTTCGAGGACCGTCTCCGGGTCACCCTGCTCGGCGTCCGCCAGGTCGGGGCCCGGGATCGCGACGTGCTCGCCGTCGGCGGTGGTACCGATCTCGACCAGTTCCAGGTCGCAGGCGAGGGACCAGGCCCGCATCGCCTCGATCACGGCCTCCTCGGGCGCGTCCCCCTGCTCCGGGGCCAGGCCGAGCAGCCGGGCGGCCGGGGCGCGGTCCGGCCCGGTGAGGTCGCCGAACTCGTCCACCGGACGGTGCGGTGCGGCCCAGCGGGCCAGCTTCAGCGCATGGTCGATCAGCGGTACCGCGAGCGCGGCGGCGGCCAGCTCCGCCTCCGGCGGCAGCAGCACCGGCGGGACGAGCACGACGGCGTCGTCCATGTCGTCCTCCTCGCGGCCGTGCGCCGCGAACGCCCCGTACAGATCCGCCAGCTCGTAGTCGGCGGGCAGCAGGCCCTCGGCCTTCGCGCCGGACCCGCTCTCCACCGGGTTGTCGGGCTTGGTGCGACGTCGTCCGGCCATCGTGCGCGTTCTCCCGTACTGACGTTGTCGTAGTGGTGGTGCTCACAGAGCCTCGCAGTGGCCGCGTCCGCCGTAGCGGTGGCCACCGCACCACAGGGCCGGGTGGGTACCGGTCCATCTACTCAGCGTAGCCGTCGGGGCGGCCGAGCGCCCGGCCGATCGGCCCTCGCGCCGCCGTCGGGCAGTGCCAGCACGTATCCTTCGCTTGGCGCAGTGCACAACCCCGCACCGCCACCGGGCAACGACGCCCACCCCACCCTCCGCGCCGACCTCTCTCCCCATGCCCGCCCACGGGTCGTCGGGACGGGTCCGGCAGGAGGGGGTACCGCTCACCCGCGCCGCCGGCGACTCCGACTCCGGGCCACCACCCCAGGCCCTGCCCGGGCCCGGTTGCGCCCGGCCACAGGAGACCCCTGCCATGGCGGACCTCTCCCCTGCCGGCCCCGGACTGCCCACGGCGCAGTACCCGGTACGCCGGCTCTCGGAGGCCCTGCTTCCCCTGGAGCTCGCACCACGCACGCAGCTCCAGCTCTCCGCGATAAGCCGCTGGAACGCGGTGCGCGGCATCCGCGTCGGCCTGGTCGCCGCCGCCCTGCTGCTGCTGCTGATCGGCGCCAATCTGGCGACCCCGATCTACCCGGTGCTCCAGCAGCGCCTCGGGCTCACCGCGCTCGACACCACCATCCTCTTCACCGTCTACGTCTTCGCCCTGGTGCCGGTCCTGGCCGCGGTCGGCCACTGGTCGGACCACCTCGGGCGACGGGCGATGATCCTGCCCGCCGTGACCCTGGCCGCCGCCGGCGACGCGCTCTTCGCCACCGCGGGCAGCTTCGGCCAGCTCGCCGCGGGCCGGGCCGTCCAGGGCATCGCGGTCGGGCTCTCCACCGGGGCCGCCGGGGCCGCCCTCGGCGACCTGCTGCCGGACCACCAGACCCTGGCCGCCAAGCTCACCCTGGCCTGTTCGGCAGGCGGTGTCGCGCTCGGGCCGATCGTCGGAGCCCTGCTCGCGGGCGGCAGCAACCCGCTGCTGACGCCGTTCCTGGTGCACGCGGTGGCCCTGCTGGCGCTCTGCGTACCGCTGGCGCTGGTCCACCCCAGGATGCCCGGCGGGATGCGCCCCGAGGCCGCCCCGCCCCGCATCACCACGCCGGCCCACCTGCGGCCCCGGCGGCTCGCCCTGCCCGCCACCGGCCGCCGCGAGTTCCTGCTCGCCGCCGGGGCCGGCTTCGTCTCGTACGCGGTCTTCGGGGTCTACCTCAGCCTGGCGCCCGCCTTCTCCGCCAAGCTGCTGCACAGCGGCTCGCACCTGACCGGCGCGGTGGTCGCGGCGCTGCTGCTCGGCTCCTCGGCCCTCGCCCAGCTGCTGGTCCCGCCGACCGCGGACCGCCTGGTGATCGCCCTCGGCATGACCGGTCTGGCGGCCGGCCTGGGCATGGTGGTCGCCGCCGGGTACACCGGCACCCCGGCGCTGCTCTTCATCGGCAGCGTCCTCGGCGGCGCCTGCCAGGGCGTGGCGTTCCGCTCGCTGTTCACCAGCGCGGTCGCCGCGATGGACCCCGAACGCCGGGGCAGCGAGCTCTCCGCCCTCTGGGTCATCGTCTACCTCGGCAGCTCCCTGCCGATCGTCGCCGTCGGCGCCCTGGTCCGCTCCTACGGCCTGCTGCCGGCCGTCAGCGGCTTCGCGGCCCTCGCCGCCGTGGCCTGTCTGGGCCTGGCGGGTGCCGTGGTCCAGCGGCGCCCGGCCGCCTAGGCACACCGCCGGGCTGCCGGCTCCCGGCAGTCCGGCTCCCCCCGTCCGGTACCCACCTCCGGTACCCGCCGTCCGGCACCCCGCGCACACCGGGGTCCGGCGCGACGGCCGGAGCACCGGCGGTGGGGAACGCCCCCCGACATGCCACTGCCGCGTGGTTCCTCCCCGGTCGGGAGAGGAACCACGCGGCAGTGGTGCAGCTCAGTGGATCAGACGTTGAAGCCGAGCGCGCGGAGCTGGTCGCGGCCGTCGTCGGTGATCTTGTCGGGGCCCCACGGCGGCATCCAGACCCAGTTGATCCGCAGGTCCTTCACCAGACCGTCGGTGGCGGTCTTGGCCTGGTCCTCGATGACGTCGGTCAGCGGACAGGCCGCCGAGGTGAGCGTCATGTCGATGGTGGCCACGTCGTCCTCGTCGATGTGGACGCCGTAGATCAGGCCCAGGTTGACGACGTCGATGCCCAGCTCGGGGTCGACGACGTCCATCAGGGCCTCGGTCAGGTCCTCGACGGACACGGTGCCCGCGCTGGTGCCCACCGGCCCGTCGGGGCTGCCGTCGGCAGCCAGGGTCTCGGTCTCGCTCATGGATCAGTCCTTCAGTCGTTGATGGCGGGCTGCTCGGCGAGCGCCTTGGCGGTGGCGTCCTTCCAGGCCATCCAGCTCAGCAGGGCGCACTTGACCCGGGCGGGGTACTTGGAGACGCCGGCGAACGCGACCGCGTCCTCCAGCACCTCCTCGTCGCCCTCGCCCTGCCCCTTGCTCTGCATCAGCTCCAGGAAGGCCTCCTGGATCACCTGGCCCTCGCCGACGGTCTTCCCGACCACCAGGTCGTTCAGCACCGAGGCGCTGGCCTGGCTGATCGAACAGCCCTGCGACTCGTAGCTGACGTCGGCGACCACGGAGCCGTCGAGCCTGACCCGCAGGGTGATCTCGTCACCGCAGGTCGGGTTGACGTGGTGCACCTCGGCGTCGCCGTCCCGCAGCCCCTTGCCGTGGGGGTTGCGGTAGTGGTCCAGGATGATCTCCTGGTACATCGAGTCGAGCTTCATGTCGGTGGATCCAGCCCTCAGCCGAAGAAGTTGCGGACGTGGTGCAGGCCGGCGATCAGTGCGTCGACCTCCGCCGGCGTCGAGTACAGATAGAACGACGCTCGCGTGGTCGCCGGAATTCCGTACCGCAGGCACACCGGCCGCGCGCAGTGGTGGCCGACGCGCACGGCGATGCCCTGCTCGTCCAGCACCTGGCCCACGTCGTGCGGGTGGATGTCGCCGAGGGTGAAGGAGATCGCGGCACCGCGGTCGACGGCCGTACGGGGGCCGATGATCCGCAGGTCGGGGACCTCCAGCAGGCGCTCGACCGCGTACTCGGTGATCGCGTGCTCATGCGCGGCGATCTTGTCCATGCCGATGTTCGACAGGTAGTCCACGGCCGCGCCGAGGCCGACCGCCTGGGCGATCGGCGGGGTGCCCGCCTCGAACTTGTGCGGCGCGGGGGCGTAGGTGGACGAGCCCATGGTGACGGTCTCGATCATCTCGCCGCCGCCGAGGAACGGGGGCAGGTCCTCCAGCAGCTCCTGACGGCCCCAGAGCACGCCGATGCCGGTCGGCGCCAGCATCTTGTGCCCGGTGAAGGCGACGAAGTCGGCCTCCAGCGCCTGGACGTCCAGCACCATGTGCGGGGCGGCCTGCGAGGCGTCGATGAGCACCAGCGCACCGACCGACTGGGCCTTGCGGACGATGGTCTCGACCGGGTTGACCGTGCCCAGCAGGTTGGAGACCAGGGTGAAGGAGACCACCTTGGTCTTCTCGGTGATCAGCTCGTCGATGTTGGAGAGGTCGAGCCGGCCTTCGTCGGTCAGCCCGAACCACTTCAGCTTCGCGCCGGTGCGCTGCGAGAGCAGCTGCCACGGAACGATGTTGGAGTGGTGCTCCATCTCCGTGATGACGATCTCGGCGTCCGCGTCCACCCGGTACGGCTCGTCGGCCCAACCCAGCATGTTGGCAACGAGGTTGAGGGACTCCGAGGCGTTCTTGGTGAAGATCACCTCGTCCCGGCTCGGCGCGTTGATGAAGGCCGCGACCTTGTCCCGGGCACCCTCGTACAGCGCCGTGGCCTCCTCGGCCAGCACGTGCACACCGCGGTGCACGTTGGCGTTGTGCCGCTCGTAGTACGCGGTGAGGGCCTCCAGCACCTGGCGGGGCTTCTGCGAGGTCGCCGCGTTGTCCAGGTACACCAGGGGCTTGCCGTCGTGCAGCACCCGCTGCAGGACCGGGAAGTCCTTGCGGATCGCATCGGTGTCGAGCAGCCCGGTCAGCGCCGAGCCGGTATGGGTTGTCACTCGGAAGCGCCGCCCTTCACGTAAGCCTCGTAGCCCTCGTTCTCCAGCTTGTCGGCGAGCTCGGCGCCGCCGGACTCGACGATGCGGCCGCCCGCGAAGACGTGGACGTAGTCGGGCTGGATGTACCGCAGGATGCGGGTGTAGTGGGTGACCAGCAGGGTGCCGACCTCGCCGGTGGAGCGGACCCGGTTGATGCCCTCGGAGACGATCCGCAGCGCGTCGACGTCCAGGCCCGAGTCGGTCTCGTCGAGGATCGCGATCTTCGGCTTGAGCAGCTCCAGCTGGAGGATCTCGTGGCGCTTCTTCTCGCCGCCGGAGAAGCCCTCGTTGACGTTGCGCTCGGCGAAGGCCGGGTCCATCTGGAGGGCGGCCATCGCCTCCTTGACCTCCTTCACCCAGGTACGCAGCTTGGGGGCCTCGCCGCGGACGGCGGTGGCGGCGGTGCGCAGGAAGTTGGAGACCGAGACACCGGGGACCTCGACCGGGTACTGCATCGCCAGGAAGACGCCGGCCCGGGCGCGCTCGTCGACGGACATCTCCAGCACGTCCTCGCCGTCCAGCAGGACCGAGCCGCTGGTGACGGTGTACTTGGGGTGGCCGGCCAGCGAGTAGGCCAGGGTGGACTTGCCGGAGCCGTTGGGGCCCATGATGGCGTGGGTCTCGCCCTGCTTCACCGTCAGGTCGACGCCGCGCAGGATCTCGCGCGCGCCGCCCTCGGCATCGACGGAGACGTGCAGGTCACGGATTTCAAGCGTTGCCATGTGTACTCAGGACTCCTGGTTGACGGAGACGAGCACATCGTCCCCTTCGATCTTTACGGGGTAGACGGCGACCGGCTTGGTGGCGGGCAGCCCGGACGGCTTGCCGGAGCGCAGGTCGAAGCTGGAGCCGTGCAGCCAGCACTCGATCATGCAGTCCTCGACCTCGCCCTCCGAGAGCGAGACGTTCGCGTGCGAGCAGATGTCGTTGATCGCGAACACCTCGCCCTCGGTGCGGACGAGGGCCACCGGCACACCGTTGAGGTCGACGCGCTTGGGCACGTCCTCCTGGAGGTCGCTCAGCGAGCAGGCGCGCAGGAAGCTCATCCGACCGCCGCTTCCAGCTCGGCCTCGATCTTCTCCATCAGGTGGTCCTGGATCTCGGCGACGCCGATCTGCTGGACCAGTTCGGCGAAGAAGCCGCGCACCACCAGGCGGCGGGCCTCGTCCGCCGGGATGCCGCGGGCCTGCAGGTAGAAGAGCTGCTCGTCGTCGAAGCGGCCGGTGGCCGAGGCGTGCCCGGCGCCGACGATCTCGCCGGTCTCGATCTCCAGGTTCGGGATCGAGTCGACCCGGGCACCGTCGGTGAGCACCAGGTTGCGGTTGTGCTCGTAGGTGTCGGTGCCCTCGGCGGCGGCGCGGATCAGCACGTCGCCGACCCAGACCGCGTGCGCGTCCTGGCCCTGCAGGGCGCCCTTGTAGACCACGTTGGACCGGCAGTGCGGGGTGTCGTGGTCGATGATCAGGCGGTGCTCCAGGTGCTGACCGGCGTCGGCGAAGTACAGGCCGTAGAGCTCGGCCTCGCCGCCGGGGCCCGCGTAGCGCACCCGGGGGTGGATCCGGACCAGGTCGCCACCGAAGGTGACGACCACGGACTTGAGCGAGGCGTCCCGGCCGACCAGGGCGGACTGCTGGGCGGTGTGCACCGCGTCGCGCTCCCAGTCCTGGACGGAGACGAAGGTGAGCTTGGCGCCGTCGCCGACCAGCAGCTCGACGTTGGCGGCGCGGGTGCCGCTGCCGGTGTGGTTCAGCACCACGACGGCCTCGGCGAACGGCTTGACCTCGATCACCACGTGCGCGAAGCGGACGCCGCCCTCGCCGTGCACGTCGATCTTCACCGGCTCGGTGAGCACCGTCTCCTTGGGGACGGTGACGACCAGCGCCTGCTCGAAGGCGCTGAACGCCTGCGCGGCGACCCGGTCCACCGGCTTGCCGGCCTTGCCCAGGCGGGCGTCGTCGCGGCCGACGGTCTCGGCGGTGACGCCGTCCGGCAGGGCCAGCTCGATCTTGTCGGTGCCCTCGCCGGCCTGCGCGGCGGCGGCAGCGGTGCCGTCGTGCAGCCCGCCCAGGCGGTGCATCGGGGTGAACCGCCAGTCCTCCTCGCGGCCGGTCGGCACCGGGAAGTCGTTCACGTCGAACGAGGGCTTGACCGCGACGCGGGCGTCGATCGGCTGCTGGACGGTGGCCCGACCCGTGCCGGGACCGGCCAGTTTGTCACCGGCTCCGGTGGTCCCGACCTCGATCGAACCGGCGGTGGTGGCACCGGAGGTGTTCTGAACGTCAGCCATGGCTGTTCGTAGTGCTCTCTTCCTCAAAGGTGTGGATGGACGGCGCGCGGCCGGGCGTCAGCCGACGAGCGGTCGAGCGGTCTTCCTGCTCACTCGCTCCGCTCGTTCGGGCATCAGCCCACCGAGCCCTCCATCTGCAGCTCGATCAGCCGGTTGAGCTCCAGCGCGTACTCCATCGGCAGCTCGCGGGCGATCGGCTCGACGAAACCGCGGACGATCATCGCCATCGCCTCGAACTCGGTCATGCCGCGGCTCATCAGGTAGAAGAGCTGGTCCTCGCTGACCTTGGAGACGGTCGCCTCGTGGCCCATCGACACGTCGTCCTCGCGGACGTCCACGTACGGGTAGGTGTCCGAGCGGGAGATGGTGTCGACCAGCAGCGCGTCGCAGAGCACGTTGGACTTGGCGCCCTTGGAGCCCTCGCCGATCTCGATCAGACCGCGGTAGGAGGTCCGGCCACCGCCGCGCGCCACCGACTTGGAGACGATGTTGGAGGAGGTGTTCGGCGCCATGTGGACCATCTTGGCCCCGGCGTCCTGGTGCTGGCCCTCGCCGGCGAAGGCGATCGACAGGGTCTCGCCCTTGGCGTGCTCGCCCATCAGGTAGACGGCCGGGTACTTCATGGTGACCTTGGAGCCGATGTTGCCGTCGACCCACTCCATGGTCGCGCCCTCGTACGCCACGGCACGCTTGGTGACCAGGTTGTAGACGTTGTTCGACCAGTTCTGGATGGTCGTGTAGCGGCAGCGGCCGCCCTTCTTGACGATGATCTCGACCACGGCGCTGTGCAGCGAGTCCGAGGAGTAGATCGGCGCGGTGCAGCCCTCGACGTAGTGGACGTAGGCGTCCTCGTCGACGATGATCAGCGTCCGCTCGAACTGGCCCATGTTCTCGGTGTTGATCCGGAAGTAGGCCTGCAGCGGGATGTCGACGTGCACGCCCTTCGGCACGTAGATGAACGAACCGCCGGACCACACGGCCGTGTTCAGCGCGGCGAACTTGTTGTCACCGGCCGGGATGACGGTGCCGAAGTACTCCTTGAAGAGCTCCGGGTGCTCCTTCAGCGCGGTGTCGGTGTCCAGGAAGATGACGCCCTGCTCCTCCAGGTCCTCGCGGATCTGGTGGTAGACGACCTCGGACTCGTACTGCGCGGCGACACCGGCGACCAGGCGCTGCTTCTCCGCCTCCGGGATGCCCAGCTTGTCGTACGTCGCCTTGATGTCCGCGGGCAGGTCCTCCCAGGACTCGGCCTGCTTCTCGGTCGAGCGGACGAAGTACTTGATGTTGTCGAAGTCGATGCCGGACAGGTCCGAGCCCCAGGTCGGCATGGGCTTCTTGCCGAACAGCTTCAGACCCTTGAGCCGCAGGTTGAGCATCCACTCGGACTCGGACTTCTTCGCCGAGATGTCCCGGACCACGTCCTCGCTGAGCCCGCGCTTGGCCTCGGCACCCGCGACGTCCGGGTCCGCCCAGCCGTACTCGTAGGTGCCCAGGCCCTCGAGCTCCGGGTGCGAAACGGTGTCAGTCATGCGAGGTTCCTCCGCGCGGACGCTGAATTCTGATCGGTAGACGTAGACGTACCGGCAGTCGGCACGGCACCGGGCACCTGGCGCGGGCCGGGCGACGATGCGGCACCGGGTGCCGGCACATAGGTGGTGCAGACCCCGTCGCCGTGGGCGATGGTGGCCAGCCGTTGCACGTGGGTGCCCAGCAGCTGGGAGAAGACCTCGGTCTCCGCCTCGCAGAGCTGGGGGAACTGCTCGGCGATGTGCGCGACCGGGCAGTGGTGCTGGCAGAGCTGGGCACCCGCCGGAGCCTTCGCGGCAGCGGCGGGCGGCACCCGCCGCACGGTGGCAGCGTACCCGTCGGCGCTCAGCGCCTGGGCGAGAGCCTCGGTGCGCTCCTCCGGCCGGGCCTGGCCGAGCACGGTGAGGTACTTCTGGCCCTGCCTGCCGAACCGGGCGCGGGCGAAGGCGGCGACCGCCTCCTCGCCGGCCTTCCCGCCGCCCACCGCGTCGGAGATCCAGCGCAGGGCGTCGGCGGCCAGCTGGTCGTACGCCTGGTAGAAGGCGTCCCGGCCGGACTCCGTTAGGGCGAACACCTTGGCGGGCCGGCCCCGGCCCCGGCTGCCGTAGACCCGCTGTTCGCGGGACTCGACCAGCCCGGTGGCGAGCAGCCCGTCGAGGTGGCGGCGCACGGCCGCGGTGGTCAGCTGCAGACGGCTGGCCAGGTCGGCGGCGGAGGAGGGGCCGTGGTCGAGAATCGACCGGGCCACCCGGTCCCGGGTGGCCCGGTGGCCGTCCAGCAGGACCTCTGTCGCCGTCGCGGGCACGCCGCAGCCGGGGGCCGACTCGGCCTCCCGCTGGTCAACCTGCTCGCGCATGTTTTTCACAACACGATTGTTGCGTAATTCCTTCCCGGGAGACAAGCCGTGATCCACGCCTCATCCATGGCATCCATCACGCAGGCAAGCCTTACCTGACCTGCGAAAACGATCACGGCACGCGGTGTCGGGCCGCTCCGGGCGGTCCTCTTACACTCGCCGGTATGCAGAACGAACCGGCTGTCGCAGTGACCGGGCTGGTCAAGCGGTACGGCGACAAGACCGCCGTGGACGGCCTCGACCTGACCGTCCCGCGCGGCGCGATCACCGCCGTGCTCGGCCCCAACGGTGCGGGCAAGACCACCACCATCGAGACCTGCGAGGGCTACCGCCGCCCCGACGCCGGCACCGTCCGCGTGCTGGGCCTCGACCCGGTCGCCGACGCCCGGCAGCTGCGCCCCCGGGTCGGCGTGATGCTCCAGGCCGGCGGCGTCTACGCGGGCGCCCGGGCCGTCGAGATGCTGCGGCACACCGCCAGACTGCACGCCGATCCGCTGGACGTGGACGCCCTGGTCGAGCGCCTGGGCCTCGGCTCCTGCGGCCGCACCAGCTACCGCCGCCTCTCCGGAGGCCAGCAGCAGCGCCTGGCGCTGGCGATGGCCGTGGTCGGCCGCCCCGAACTGGTCTTCCTGGACGAGCCCACCGCCGGGCTCGACCCGCAGGCCCGGCACGCCACCTGGGACCTGGTCCGCGAACTGAAGCGCGACGGCGTGACCGTGATCGTCACCACCCACCACATGGACGAGGCCGAGGAGCTCGCCGACCGGGTCGCCATCGTCGACCGCGGCCGGGTGATCGCCACCGGCAGCCCGGCGGAGCTCCGCGGCCCCGAGGGCGAGAGCAGCCTGCGCTTCGAGGCTCCCGCCGGACTCGACCTCGCCACCCTGCGCAAGCTCCTGCCGGAGGGCGTCGCGGCCGGCGAGAGCAGCCCCGGCCACTACCGGGTCGAGGCCAAGCTCGGCCCCGAGGTGCTCTCGGCCGTCACCGAGTGGTGCGCCCTGGCCGGTGCCGCCCCCGAACGGCTCACGGTGCAGCTGCGCAGCCTCGAAGACGTCTTCCTCGATCTGACCGGACGGGACCTGCGTTCATGACCACCTCCTACTCCCCCGCCCCGGGCGCCGCGCCGGTCGGCCGGATGCTGCTGGCGCAGACCGCCTTCGAGACGAAGATGCTGCTGCGCAACGGCGAACAGCTGCTGCTCACCGTGGTGATCCCGACTGTGCTGCTGGTGCTGTTCAGCGCCGTGGACGTGGTCTCGGTGGACGGTCCCGGCAAACGGGTGGACTTCCTGGCGCCCGGCCTGCTGGCCCTCGCCGTGATGTCCACCGCGTTCACCGGCCAGGCCATCGGCACCGGCTTCGAACGCCGCTACGGCGTCCTCAAGCGGCTCGGCGCCTCCCCGCTGCCACGCTGGGCGCTGCTGACCGCCAAGACCGGCTGCGTCCTGATCACCGAGGTCCTCCAGGTCCTGCTGCTCTCGGTGATCGCCCTGGCCCTCGGCTGGTCCCCGCACGGCAACCCGCTCGCCGTGGTCGGCCTGCTGGTGCTGGGCACCGCCGCGTTCTCGGGCCTCGGCCTGCTGATGGCGGGCACCCTGCGGGCGGAGGCCACACTGGCCGCGGCCAACCTGGTGTTCATCCTGCTGCTGCTGGCGGGCGGCGTGGTGGTCCCGCTCGGCAGGTTCCCGTCCGCCGTCCGTTCGGCCCTGGAGCTGCTCCCGATCAGCGCCCTCTCCGACGGCCTGCGCTCGGTCCTCCAGTACGGCTCCGGCGTCCCCTGGTCCGACCTGGGCATCCTCGCCGTCTGGGCCGTCCTGGGCCTCGGCGCGGCGGCCCGCTTCTTCCGCTGGGAGTAACACCTCCGGGGGCGCTCTCGGGGAGTTCTCGGGGAGCTCTCCGGGGCGCCCCCCGACGCGCGTGCCTTCCCTATCGTGGGTACGTGACCTTTCATGGCTGGCCGGCCGAGGCGCTCGAGTTCTACGAGCACCTGGAGGCCGACAACTCCAGAACCTTCTGGGACGCGCACCGCCGCACGTACGAGGAGCACGTCCGCGCCCCGATGGCCGATCTGCTGGACGAGCTGGAGGACGAGTTCGGCCCCGGCAAGATCTTCCGGCCCAACCGCGACGTCCGGTTCAGCGCCGACAAGTCGCCGTACAAGACCCACATCGGCGCCCACCTGCGGGCCGGCGGCTACATCCAGCTCTCCGCCGACGGCCTGGCCTGCGGCAACGGCATGTACCAGCTCGCCGCCGACCAGCTGGCCCGCTACCGCGCCGCCGTCGCCGAGGACATCACCGGCGCCGAACTCGAACGCGTCATCGCCGGGGTCGAACGTGCCGGCCCCGGCGTGCACGGCCGGGACGCCCTGAAGACCGCGCCGCGCGGCTACCCGAAGGACCACCCCCGGATCGAACTCCTCCGCTACAAGGGCCTGGTCGCCTGGCAGGAGTGGGAACCGGCCGCCTGGCTCGGCACCCGCACCGCCGTCCGGCGGATCACCGGCTTCCTGCGCGCCTCCCAGCCCCTGAGGGACTGGCTGGACCACCACGTCGGCCCGAGCGAGCTCCCCGAGCGGTAGCTCCCCGGGTCGTGGCTCCGGCCCGCCCGCTCCCGCCGGGGCCGGCACGTTCGACACCGGCGTGCCGCCGGGGAGGGTGGTTCGGCTGCCGCCTCCGCTGTCTTCGGCCGTGACCGTGGCGCTGGCGGAGGGGCGGCCGAGGCCGGCGCGGCCGAGGCGGCACGCACGTCCGCGGGCCCGGCCGCGAAGTCGATCGGGGACGGGCCCCGGGGGGCGTCCCGGTAAGCGCCTCCGGACGCCCAGAGCCTACCTGCTCCCGGAGCGGGCACCGCTGCCGTGCATCACCTCGGCGCCCGCCCGGGTCGGCCGCAGCCGTCGGCCACGACCGTCGGCCGCAGCGGCCGGCCGCACCGGACCGAGGCACGGATCGGCCCGCGCCGCCGGGAGCGGCCCCACACCAAGATCCGGTGTAAGCCGACCTAGGATGAACGGGTGCGTACCCCCTCCTCCCTCCTCGCCGACCGCTGGCAGCCGTCCGCCGAGACCGTTCGCCGGGCCGCGCTCGCCGCGCTGGTGATGAGCGTAGTGATCGTGCTCACCGGCGGCGCCGTCCGGCTGACCGCCTCCGGCCTCGGCTGCACCACCTGGCCACGCTGCACCGGCGAGAGCCTGACGCCGACGCCCCAGATGGGCATCCACGGCGTCATCGAGTTCACCAACCGGATGCTCACCTACGTCCTGTGCGCGGCGATCGCCTGGGCCACCCTGGCCGCCCGCTGCCACCGCCCGTGGCGGCGCAGCCTCACCAGGCTCGGCTGGGCCCAGTTCTGGCTGGTGATGAGCAACGCCGTGATCGGCGGCATCACCGTGCTGACCGGACTCAACCCGTACATCGTCGCGGTCCACATGGTCGCCGCGATGGGACTGGTCTGGGTCGCCCTGCTGATGTGGGAGCGCAGCAAGGAGGGCGACGGCGCCCCGCAGCAGCTGGTCTCCCAGCCGCTGGTGCGCCTCTCGCAGGCGATGGTGGCGGTGACCGGCCTGCTGGTGCTGGTCGGCACGCTGGTGACGGGGGCCGGCCACCACCCGGGCTCCTCCAGCGACAACGGCAAGCCGGTGGACCGGATCCCGGTCGACTACGACCGGCTCGTCCAGGCCCACGCCGACCTGGTGTTCCTCTCGGTCGGCCTGGTGGTCGCCACGGTCTTCGTGTTCGCCGCGGTGAAGGCTCCGCCGGCGGCCCGTGCCCGGGTCCGCGAGCTGCTGGTCCTGCTGCTCGCCCAGGGGCTGCTCGGCTTCGTCCAGTACTTCACCGACGCACCCGAGGTCATGGTCGGCCTGCACATGCTCGGCGCCGCCCTGGTGTGGGCCGCCGCCCTGCGCGTCCCGCTCGCCCTGCGCACCCGCGCCGGGGAGCCGCTCCCGGCCGCACCGGCCGGGAAGACCCTCCAGGTCGTCTGAGCGAACAGAGGAGCGCACAGGGGCGCGGGGACCGCGCGAGACGAAATCTCGCGCGGTC
>NZ_JBHJVK010000084.1:0-33845 GCF_042264695.1 Kitasatospora sp. NPDC056138
CGCGGCTCCCTCACCGACGAGGAACTCGCCGCCCTCACCGCCGTCCTGCTGGCCCGCGCGGCCGCCGCCCGGGCCGCCGCCCAGACCGCCGTGGTGCGGCTGCACGGCTGGCGGCCGGCCGACTACACCTCGCCGGTCAGCTGGCGGCGGGCCGCGTAGCCGCGCGGCCGTGCAGCCCGCCGTGGGCCGGCTGTCCCACCGTCCGTCAGCCCGCCCGCCCGCCCGTCCGCCCGTCAGGGCGTCCGTCCGTCCGTCGGCTGTCAGGAAATTGCCAGCCGAATTGAACGCCGGGTTAAGCCCGGAAGTGGTTGGCATCAAGTTGCCGCACTGATTGTCCTCCCGTGTCCTGTCTGAATAACGTGATGAGCACCGCGGAGGACTTCGGCAAGTCGACCGGTCCTTCTCCAAGCTGTCCGAGAGAGAGCGAGGCCCGCCATGGCGGCCACCACCGCAGAACGCCAGGAGACCATCAAGGAGATTGTCTGCGACATCCTCGAGATCGACCCGGACGAGGTGACGCAGACCAGCCGTTTCAAGGAGGAGCACGACGCCGACTCGCTGCGTGCGATCGAGATCCTGGCCTCCCTGGAGAAGACGTTCGGGATCGTCATCAACCAGTCCGAGCTCGGCCGGATGGTGAATCTCGACGGCGTGTACGAGGTGGTCGCCGAGTCGGCCGGATGGAATTAGTCCACCGCCGGATTCCGGCCCGCCAGATATCGGGGTGAACATGTCTGATGTACCGGCAAACAGGGTTGTCATAACCGGGCTCGGCGCGGTTTCCAGCATCGGTCTCGGGACCGCCGAGTTCCTGGCCGGGCTCCGGTCGGGGCGCAGCGCCGCCAAGCCGATCACCGCGTTCGACACCGAGGGCTTCGAGCACGCGAACGGCTGCGAGATCGTCGACTTCGAGCCGGGTGAGTGGATCCGGAACTTCGACGTCGATGAGCTCGGCAGGGCCAGCCAGTTCTCGGTGGCGGCCTCCCGGATGGCGGTCGCCGACGCCGATCTGGCGGAGGAGGACCTGCGCACCCGCCGCTGCCTGATCTCGATCGGCACCACCGACGGCGAGTCGCGGGACCTGGACCAGCTGGTGGAGACCGAGGTCAGGGAGGGCCCCGAGCGGATGGACCGGACGGTCGCCGCTCGGGTACCGGCCGGCCGGCTCTCCGCCGCCGTGGCCCGTGAGTTCAGGCTCAGCCAGGTCGAGGCGGTGACGTTGCCTACCGCGTGCGCGGCGGGCAACTACGCCATCGGCTACGGGTACGACGCCATCCGGTCCGGCGAGGTGGAGTTCGCCCTCTGCGGCGGCGCCGACGCGCTGTGCCGGAAGACCTTCACCGGCTTCTACCGGCTGGGCACCATCGCCCCCGAGCGCTGCCAGCCCTTCGACATCGACCGCAAGGGCATCCTCACCGGTGAGGGAGCCGGGGTGCTGCTGCTGGAGAGCCTGGAGTCCGCGCTCTCGCGGGGTGCGCACATCTACGCCGAGGTGCTCGGCTACGGGCTCAACTGCGATGCGTACCACCCGGTCGCGCCGAACCAGGACAGCGTGGCGCAGTGCATGCAGCGGGCGCTCGACGGCGCGGGCGTGAAGCCCGAGGAGGTGGACTTCATCTCCGCGCACGGCACCGGGACCAAGGCCAACGACGTCACCGAGGCGCGGGCGATCCGCCAGGTGTTCGGCGACCGGACCCCCAGGACCGTCTCGATCAAGTCGATGATCGGCCACAGCATGGGCGCCGCGAGCGCGCTGGCCTCCATCGCCTGCGCGCTGGCCATCACCGAGGGGTTCATCCCGCCGACCATCAACCACGTGGCGACGGACCCCGAGTGCAACGTCGACTGCGTGCCGAACCAGGCCATCGAGGCCGACCTGCGGGTGGTGCAGAACAACGGCCTGGCGTTCGGCGGCAACAACTCGGTCGTGATCTTCGGCAAGTACCAGGCGGCCCGCCAGTGACGGCGGCCCTCCCGGTGGAGCCGGGCACGCTGAGCCAGGCGGTGGTCGGCCTGGGCGCCGTCACCAGTGTGGGCGACGGGGTGGACGAGGTCTTCGACGCGCTGTGCGCGGGCCGTTCCGGCCGGGCCGGGCTCCGGGGCTTCGACCGCAGCCGCTTCCGGGCGCAGCACGCGTACGAGATCGACGACCGCCCGGCCGGCGGCGGGGACGTACCGGGCCGGGCCACCCGCTGGCTGGTCCGGGCGATCGAGGAGGCGGCCGAGGACGCCGGTCTCGGCGAGGACCTGGCCGAGGTGCCGATCCTGATCGGCACCGGGCTGCGGGAACTGCGCTCGGCCGAGCTGAAGTGGCGGGACGGGGCCGAATTCGACCTCGCCGCACTGCACTTCGGGACGGCGCTGCGGGCGCGCTTCGGTGCGGTGCGCACGTACACCTTCTCCAACGCCTGTTCGGCCTCGCTCTACGCCCTGGCGATGGGCAGCGACCTGCTGGCGGCCCACGGCGCGGACACGGTCATCGTCGCCGGGGTCGACACGCTCACCGAGAGCATGTACGGCCTGCTCGACCGGGTGCACATGGAACCGCCGGACCGGGTGCGGCCGTTCGACCGCGACCGCAAGGGCGTCCTGATGGGCGACGGGGCCGCCGCGGTGGTCCTGCGCCGGGACGGCGCCGGGTCCGGTGGCCGGGTCCGCGGCCGGCTGCGTTCGGTGCACGTCAACTGCGACGCCTACCACGTGACCGCGCCCGACCCGGACGGCGTCGCAGAGGCGGTCCGGGGCGCGCACCGGCTCGCGGGCGTCAAGCCCGAGGACATCGACCTGGTCCTGCTGCACGGCACCGGGACGCTGCTCAACGACGAGGCCGAGGCCACGGCGATCGGCCGGGTCTTCGGCCCGCACACGGGCAGCCCGCTGATGACCGCGGTGAAGTCGATGACCGGGCACACCTCCGGCGGCTCGGGGCTGCTGAGCCTGATCGTCGCGCTGCGCTCGCTGGAGTCCGGCCGGGTGCCGCCGACGGTCGGTCTGCGGACCCCGGTGGCCGAGGCCGCGGACTTCCGCTTCGTGCAGGGCACTTCGGCCCTGGCCGAGCTGAGGCTCGCCCAGGTGGACGCGTTCGGATTCGGCGGCGTCAACGCGGTCGCCGTGGTGGAGAGGGCGGACCAGTGAACCCAGCGGGAATCCTGGTGACCGGGGTCGGACTCGCGCTCCCGGGCGCGAGCCGGCCGACGGACCTGCTGCGGTCCGCGCCGACCGCGGGCTCGCCCGCGGTGGACCCGGCGGCCGTGCTCGGCAGGCGCGGACTGCGGTACAAGGACCGGGCCTCCCAGCTCGCGCTCTGCGCCGCCCGGGACGGGCTGCGCGCGGCCGGGCTGCTGGAGGACGAACTCACCGTCCCCGGTGGCTCGGTGGGCGTGGTGGTGAGCTCCAACCTGGGCAATCTGGACACCGTCTGCGGTGTCGCGGACGAGATCGGGGAGCTCGGCGTCAACGGCATCAGCCCGATGGGCCTGCCGAACGCCTCCAGCAATGTGATCGCCTCCTCGGTGGCGATCAGGTACGGGCTGCGCGGGCCGAACCTGATGGTCTGCAACGGCGCCACCTCCGGCCTGGACGCGGTGTACTGGGGCGCGGCCATGGTCGCGGCCGGTCGCGCCGACCGGATCCTGGTGATCGGGGTGGAGACCAGCAACCGCTGGGTCAGCGGCCTGTCGGGCCGGCCGGAGGACCAACTCCTGGACGGCGCGGTGGCCCTGGTGCTGGAGCGGGCCGAGGCCGCCGGGGCACGCGGCGCCGTCGGCACCGCCGTCCTCGGCCGGTACACCAGGGCGGCCGGGGTGGACGACTGCCTGGACCGCCTGCTCGACGGGTCCGGCGAGGCGCCCGCCGCCTGGTTCGTCCCGGAGGGCGGGCCACCGAGCGGCCGGCTCGCCGCCGACGTACCGCGCAGCGACCTCAGCGAGGTGTTCGGCGCGTCCTCGGGCGCCCTCGGGGTGCTCCAGTGCGCCGCCGCCACCGGCTGGTTCGCCGCGAACGGGGCGGACGGGCGGCGCCCGGTGCTGGTCACCGCCGGCACCGACCGGGACGACGCGGTCGCCGGGTTCCTGCTCGCCCCGGCCGGGGCCGCCGGATGACCGCCGGCCCCGCCCCGGTGACGGTGCGGCTGCGGCGGGCCGGGCGCGGCCCCGCACCCCTGCGGGTGCTGCTGCTGCACGGACTGGCCGGCGGCGCCAACGTCTGGGACGACTACCTGGGCCTGGCCGACCACGGCCACGAGCTGTGGGCCGCCGAACTGCCGTGGCGCGCCGAGGCGGTGCCGGACTGGCCGCGGCAGTCGCCGGCGCACTGGACCGCGCAGGCGATGGCCCGGGTGCCCGGCGGTCCGGACGTGGTGGTGGCGCACTCCTTCGGCGCCGCCGCGCTGCTCGCCCTGCTCGACGGGCAGGGCGTGCCGGCGGCCGACCTGGCGCCGGCCGGGGTGGACGCGTTCACCTGGCACGGGCTGCGCGGGGTCGTCCTGGTCTCGCCGTTCTACCGGGCCGACCCCGGGCAGTTCGACTGGGAGACGATCTCCTACTACCTGAACGGGTTCGACCGGATCCTGGCCGACGGCCTGCGGGTGCGCTCCGGCGGCCGGATCGTCGGCGAGCTCCGCCAGGAGATGGCACTCAAGGTGCGGGAGCGGATCGGCCCCTACGGGTGGACCGGCTTCTTCGACACCTATCTGCGGACGCCGTACCTGGACACCCGACGCCTCGCCGGGCCCTGCCTGGTGATCGGCGGGGCGGACGACTTCGCGGCCTTCCCCGCCGACAGCGAGGCGCTGGGCGCGGCACTCCCGGACGCCACCGTGAAGATCCTCGGCGACTGCGGCCACTTCGCCATGATCGAGCGCGCCGCCGAGTTCGCCGCGCTGACCGACAGCTTTCTCACCGCTGCCGCGACCCGGACCCGACCGGGTCGGGGCGGCGGGCGCCCGACACCCAACCAGCATGCAAGGGAGCAGTTCTGATGCCCGCAGTGACCGCCGAGGCCGTCAAGGCGCTCGTGGAGACCGAGACCAGCGTGCAGCTGCGGCCGCGCTACGAGGGCTCCAACATCAACACCTGGATCGGCTTCAAGCACGTGAACTACCTGGTGGAGGAGGCGATCCTGGAGCACTTCCGGGCCGCCGGCCTGGGTAGCCGCCTGCTGTTCGAGGAGTACGGGCTCGGCCTCGACGTGGTCGACCTCGACACCAGGATCCTGCACGCCTTCCACCAGGACGACGTGGCCCGGGCCGTGGTGGTCCCGAAGGCCCCGGACGCGGGACAGCTGCTCGGCTTCACCGTCGTCCTGTACGTCGAGCGCGACGGCAAGGAGCTGAAGGCCGTCACCGCCAAGGCCAAGGTGGCGCTGCGGGTGGACGGTTACCTGGAGCGGGCGGCGGTGCCCGCCGAGCTGGCGCGCTTCACCGTGGAGCGGATCGGAGCCCTCACCGAGCCGGGCGAGCACCACGGCGCCGAGGTCGCGGTGGCCGCCAACACCGCGCTCTCCGAGGGCCGGGGCACCTCCGGCGCGGACCCGGTGCTGGCCCTGCTGCTGGCCGGGTCGAACGCCTTCGGCTGGAAGTGGCGGATCCCCTACCCGTACTGCCACTTCAACGAGCGGCTGGCGCTGTCGGGGTACCTGCGGCAGGTCGAGGAGGTCGTCGACCTCTTCCTGGCCGACCGGGGCATCTCGATCAAGACGCTGCTGGACGACCGGAAGTGGATCCCGGTGGTGCCGCACTCCCGGATCCAGTTCCTCGACGAGGCGCTGATGGAGGAGGACCTGTACACCGTGTTCACGGTGGAGGAGGTCTTCAAGGACTTCACCTACACCGCCAGGACCGACTTCTACGTGGTCCGGGACGGCCGCCTGGTGCAGACCGCCACCGGCCGGATCACCCACGGCTACGCGGTGTTCGAGAACCGGCGCGACTGGAGCCTGGTCACCTTCGACGACCGGGTGGTGCGCGCGTTCAACGGCGAGCCCGCCGCGCACTGAGACCGACCGGACCGGAGGGGGACCCGATGAACGACGTGCTGATCACCGGCCTGGGTGTGATCTCCCACCTGGGCAGCGGACTCGACGCCTTCTGGCAGGGCCTGAGTGCCGCGCAGAGCGCCCCGTCGCGGGTCCCCGACCCGGACGCGCGGATGGACCTGCCGCTGATGTACGCGGTGCCCGAGGCGGACCTGCCCCCGGGGCCCGAGCGCTACGGCGACCTGGTGCTGGGCCGGGGCTCGCGGCTCGCCGTCGCGGCGGCCGCCCAGGCGGTGGCCGACGCGGGCCTCGGCGACGTGCCGCCGCACCGGGTCGCGGTGGTGATCGGCACCGGGATGGGCGACTCCGGGCTGCACGAGGAGTGGCGGACGGCCGGCCGGCCCGGCTCGGGCCCGTGGTCGCCGGTGTTCTCGGTGGCCTCGGCGGTCGGCTCCTGGTTCGGCGCCGAGGGCGCCAACTCCAGTGTCAGCAACGCCTGTGCGGCCAGCGGCTTCGGGCTCTCGCTGGCCGCCGACCTGATCCGCTCGGGCGAGGCCGACGTGGTGGTGGCCGGTGGCGCCGAGGCGTACTCGCGGGTCGCGCTGGCCTGCTTCAACCGGCTCGGCGCGATCGACCCCGAGCGGTGCCGGCCCTTCGACCGGCACCGCAGGGGGACCCTGTTCGGCGAGGGCGCCGGGATGATGGTCCTGGAGTCCGCCGCCCACGCGCGGGCCCGGCACGCCCCCCGCACGTACGCCAGGCTGGCGGGCATCGGCTGGAGCTGCGACGCCCACCACGCGACGGCCCCCGAGCCGACCGGGGTCCAGATCACCCGGGCGATGCGGCAGGCGCTGGCCGAGGCCGGGGCCGGGCGCGACGAGGTCGGCTGTGTGGTGCCGCACGGCACCGGGACCGAGCTGAACGACACGGTGGAGAGCCAGGTGCTCAACGCGGTGCTCGACGCCGGGCCCGACCGGGTGCCGCTCTACAGCCTCAAGGCCCTGCTGGGGCACACCGGCGGCGCCGCCGCCGCGCTCGCCACCGTGGCGGCGGCGCAGATCCTCTACCGCAGGACCGTCCCGCCGAACGCCGTCACCGGCGAGCAGGACCCGGAGTGCAAGGTCTTCCTGCCGACCGCGGCGCAGCCCCTGGCCGGACGGTTCGCCCTGGTCAACGCGTACGCCTTCGGCGGCAACAACGTATCGCTCGTCCTGCAGGAGGCCGGGGTATGACCGCGTCGCAGAGCTTCACGTCCCCGGTGGACCTGGTGGTCTCGGGCATCGGGGTGGTCACCCCGTGGGCGGACGCGCCGGTGGCGGCGGTCCGCGGGCCCCGCCCGCAGGGGCCCGAGGACTGGTTCGACCACCGCGAGCGGCTCGGCCCGCGCGGCTACAAGTACCTGCCCGGTGCCACCCAGTACTTCCTGGCGGCGACCAGGCAGGCGCTCGCCGACGCCGGGGAGGTCCGCCGGGACGGGGACCTGGCCGACGAGCAGCGGCGCGGTGCGGCGGTCGGCACCAACAGCGCGGCCGTGGCCCTGCACGAGTCGATGGACCACACGGTGATCGCCGAGGGCGCGAACGCGCTGAGCCCCGCCACGGCGCCGTACTTCTCGATCAACCTGTTCGGCAGCCGGCTGGCCACCGAACACGCGCTCAAGGCGTTCAACCTCACCCTCACCTCGCCCCGGGTGGCCGGTCTCGAGGCGCTGGAGGCGGGGGCCAGGTCGGTGTCGGCGGGCCGGGCGTCCTGGCTGCTGGCCGGTGCCACCGAGGAGGCGCTGCCGCCCGCCCACCCGGGGGCGGCCGCGGGCGAGCGCGGAGCCGTCGCCCTGGTCCTGGAACCGGCGGCGGACCTGCGGACCAGGGGCGGGCGCGGCTACGGCCGCTGCCGGGTGCGCAGCTTCTTCCTGGCACCCGACGGCGCGGCGTCGCCGCAGGGGCCCGAGCGGGCCGGGGCCCTGATCGACCGGGCCCTGGCCGGACTGGGCGCTCCGGGGGGACTCGGCCGGTTCACCGGCGCCGGCGGCCGGGTGGTCGCCGTGCTCGACGACTCGCCGGTGGCCGCCGCGGTGGCCACCGCCCTGGGCCCGGGGGCGGGCCAGGTGGCGGCCGGTGCGGGATCGCTGGAACCGCTGCTCCAGGTCGCCGGGGCGCTGGCCGAGCTGCCGGGACCGGTGCTGGTCGTCACCGCGGCCCGGGAGGGGAACCTGGCCCTCGCCCTGCTCACCCCGACAGCCGCCCGCCGGGCCGGCTGACACCGGCACAGGCACCGGCTACCGGCACCGGCTACCGGCACCGAGACCGCCCGCCGGGCCGACGGACCGCCCGCGAACGAGGAGAGAGAGTTCATGACGACGTCACTTGAGGGGACCTGGAGCCTGATTCTCGGGGCCTCCAGCGGGATCGGGCTGGCGAACGCCAGGGCCCTGGCACTGGAAGGGGTCAACGTCCTGGGCGTGCACTTCGACACCGCCGAGGGGCAGGAGAAGACCGCCGCGACCGTCGAGGAGCTGCGGGCGACGGGTGCGGCGGTGCACTTCTTCAACGCCAACGCCGCCGCCGCGGCCACCCGGGCCGAGCTGGTCCCGCGGTTCGCCGAGCTGACCGGCGGCAGGCCGCTGAAGATCCTGCTGCACTCGCTCGCCTTCGGCACCCTGCTGCCGTACCTCCCGGCCGACGGCGGACCGGCCATGACGAACCGTCAGATGGACATGACCCTCAACGTGATGGCGCACTCGCTGGTCTACTGGACCCAGGACCTGCACCGCGCCGGACTGCTCGGCGAGGGATCCAACATCTTCGCCATGACCAGCGCCGGGGACCAGCGGATCAGTGCCAACTACGGTGCGGTCTCGGCCGCCAAGTGCGCACTGGAGTCGCACGTCCGGCAGCTGGCGGTGGAGTTGGCGCCCAGCCGGGTCGCGGTCAACTCGCTGCGGGCCGGGGTGACCGTCACGCCGTCGCTGGAACGGATCCCCGAGCACCGGACGCTGGTCGAGCTCGCCACCCGCAACAACCCGCACCGGCGGCTGACCAGGCCCGAGGACGTCGCCGAGGCGGTGGTGCTGCTGTCACGCGCCTCCTCCTCGTGGATCACCGGGAACATCATCGGCGTCGACGGCGGAGAGGCGCTGACCACCTGATGCCCGCCACCGTCCCCACCGACCGGCCGCCGGGCGACCCCGCCCGCCGGCTGCCCGGCCCGCTGCGCGTGCCCCACGCCGTGCTGAGCGCGGTCGGTCTGGCCGCCCGGCACGCCTTCGAGCTGTACCACCCGCCGACCGCCAAGCCCGGCCGCACCCCGCTGAACAAGGGCCTGCCGCTGCGCGAGTTCGTCCTCACCACCACCCGCGACCGGATCCCGCTGCACGGCTGGGTGGTGCCGGGCCGAGGGCCGCACACCGTGGTGCTCTGCCACGGCATGGGGCGCACCAAGTCCAGCACCCTGGGGCACATCGAGCTGCTGCACCGGGCCGGCTGGCACGTGGTCGCGTACGACCTGCGCAACCACGGGGAGAGCGGCCGGGACCGGCGCTGGCTGAGGATGGCGGACCGGTTCACCGGGGACCTCGCGGACGTGCTGCGCTGGGTCCGCGCCGACCCGGAGCTCGGCGGCGGCGAGATCGCGGTGTACGCCTTCTCGTTCTCCACCTGGGTGGCCCTCAGCGTGCTGAAGCGGCTCGACGACCGGGTGGCGGCGGTGGTCTGCGACAGCGGCCCGATGGCCGACATCCGGGCGGGGCTGGCCCACTACGCCGGGCTGCGCAGGTCGACGCTGCCCGAGCCGCTCCGCGCGGGACCGGGCTTCGCGGTGTACCGCGCCGGCTTCAGCGCGATCTGCGGACGCATGCTGGCCGCGCCCGACTGGCCGCCGGACCTCGGCCGGGTACCGACCCGGCTGATGTTCGTCGCCGGGGGCCAGGACACGGTCGTCCCCGAGTCCCGGATCGCCCCGGTGGCGGACCGCTACCCGGACGCCGAGCGCTGGACGGCGCCCAACGCCATGCACATGAACGCGATTCGCTTCGACCGGGAGGAGTACCGGGAGCGCCTGCTCACCTTCCTGACCCGGTCCTTCGCCACCCCCGGCCCCGAGCGGAGGAGGACAGCCGTCCATGGATGAGTACCTGCTGATCGAGTCCCAGGGCCCCTGGGGCGGTCCCGGCGCCGACCGCTTCGTCGCCGACGCGGTACGGCTGCGCGAGAGCGGCCACCCGGTCTCGCTGTTCCTGGTCGAGAACGGCGTGACGGCTGCGCTCACCGGCGGCGCGCCCGTCCTGGACGAGCTGCTGGAGCTCGGCGGACAGCTCTGGGTGGACGCCTTCTCGCTGGACCACCGGGCGCTCGGCCCGGACCGGCTCCTGCCCGGAGCACAGCTGGTGGACATGGACCGGGTGGCCGCGAAACTGCTCGAACCCGGGGTCCGGGGGGTGTGGCACTGAGATGGGACGACAACTCCCCCGGGCGGACGTGCTCCTGGCCGTGATGGGCGGTCCGCACATCAACGACACGGTCACCAGTGCCGTCCGGCTCGCCCAGGCGCTGCTGGAGCGCGGCGCCACCGTCCAGATCTGGACCTGCGGCCACGCCACCGGACTCACCAAGCAGTCCCTCGGCCCCTCGAAGCCGCGCAACCTGGAGAACTGGGAGTACGACTACCCCTCCAGCGCGACCCTGGCCAAGGAGCTGCTGGACACCTTCCCCGAGCAGCTCACCTGGTACTCCTGCCGGTTCTGCACCGAGGAGCGGGGATCCCAGCCGCACATCGCGCAGATCAGGCTCCGACCGCCGTTCAAGTTCACCGAGCACCTGGACGCCGTCGACAACGCGCTGTTCCTGGGGGTGTGCTGACCATGGCCGACGACCGGAGAAGGCTGCTGATCATCGAGCGGGCCTACCGGGGCGCGCTGGAGACCCAGTTCGCCGACGTGCTCTACCTCGCCCGGGAGCTGAACCGGCAGCAGGGCGGCACGGACATCCTGCTGCGCGGGCTGGCGGTCACCTACGCGGCGGCCGGCGCCGGTCCGGCACCGGCCGTGACGGTCGGCAGCCGGAAGCTCGAAACCCTGCCCGCGCCACGGGACTCGGTGCAGAGCCTGCTGGACCACGGGGCGACGGTCTGGGCCGAGGAGGTGGACCTTGCCGCCTTCGAGACCGGCCCCCACTGGCTCCGGCCCGGCGTCCGCAGAGCCGGGCCCGCCGACCCGCTGCCGGACTGGTCCTCGTACCGCGGCGTCTACTTCCTGTGATCCGCCGGATCCCGAACTTCTCGAAGGAGCAAGCCCGATGGAAACCTCCGCCGCCGTGCGCGGCCCCCTGATCTCCGCCTGGTCGGTGGTCTCCCCGTTCGGGATGGACACCGCAGGCTTCGCCTCCGGACTGCGCTCGGGCCGTGCCGCCGACCTCCCGCTCGACCCCGGGTCCTGGCAGGTGCCGGTAGCACGGGCCTGCCTGGTACCGGGGTTCAGCAACCGCGAGGTACTGGGCCGCAAGGGCACCCGGTCGATGGACCGGGCGACCGGACTCGCGGTCGCCGCCGTCGGCCGGCTGCTCCAGGACCCCCGGGGCGAACGCATCCCGGGCGTGGGCGAGGACGCGGCCCTGGTGCTGGGGACCAACACCGGAAGCGCCCAGAGCATCATGGACTTCACCCGGGACTCACTGGTCCAGGAGAAGCCGTTCTTCGTCGACCCGGCGCGGTTCCCCAACACCGTGATGAACTGCGCGGCCGGCCAGTCCGCGATCTGGCACCGGCTCAAGGGCCCCAACACCACCATCGCGGGCGGCCGGGCCTCCGGCCTGCTCGCCCTCAACTACGCGATGCGGCTGAAGAAGTCGGGGCACGCCGGGACCGTGCTGTTCGGCGCGGTCGAGGAGTTCTCCGCGGCCAGGTCCTGGCTGGAGTGGCACACCCGGGGCCGCACCGAGGCGGTCCTCGGCGAGGGCGCCGCCGTCCTGCTCCTGGAGTCGGACGAGGTCTCCGCCGAGCACGGGCGGCCCGGCCTGGCCGAGGTGCTCGGCCTGGAGTTCGGCGTCTACCACGAGCCCGGCACGGAGTACGCCGTACTCGTCGACTGCGTCCGGCGGCTGCTGGCACGGACCGGCCTGCAGCCGGACGAACTGCGCTACCTCGCCGACTCGCACGCCGGACAGGACGCCGCGACGGCCGAACGGGACGCGCTGGCGGAGGTGTTCGGCGGCCACCGGCCGGAGCGGGTCCGGTGCGCCGAGCTGATCGGGGACACCAACGCCGCCGCCGCGGCGTTCCAGATCGCCGCCGTGCTGGCCGCCGCCGAGGGGCAGCCGGACGCCGCGGGCGGGACCGCCCTGATCACCTCCATCGACCGCGACGGCGTGGTGGGCTGCGCCGCACTGCGACTGTGCTGACCGTGCCGGGCCCCGGCCGGGCCGGCCGACCCGACACCGACACCGACACCGACGCCGACGAGAGGAGACCGATCATGACCCCAGGGACCACCACGACGGCGCTGCTCTTCCCCGGGCAGGGCACCCAACGCGCGGGCATGGGCGAACCCTGGCGCGACACCGACAGCTGGTCGCTGGTGCCGGAGCTGTCCGAACTGACCGGCACCGACGTCGAGGAGCTGCTGCTCAGGACGGACGACGAGTCGCTGCGCCGCACCGACCTGGCCCAGATCGCCGTCTTCAGCCTCTCCGTACTGGCCCACCGGGAGTACGTCGGGCTCGGCCTCGACGAGGAGCCGCCCGCCTTCTTCGCCGGGCACAGCCTCGGCGAGTACACCGCGCTGGTCGCGGCGGGCGCACTGTCCTACCGGGACGCGGCGGGGCTGGTCGCCGTCCGGGGCCGGGCGATGCGGGCGGCCGCGGCGCTCCGCGAGGGCAGTATGTGCGTCCTGCTCGGCGTCGAGGCGGAGACCGTCCTCAAGGCCGTCGAGGAGGCCAGGGCGGCCGGCCAGGAGGTCTGGGTCGCCAACCTCAACGCGCCCGGCCAGGTGGTGATCTCGGGTACCGCGGCCGGTCTGGGCCACGCCACCGGCCTGGTCGAGGCCCCCGGCGTCAAGGCGGTCTCGATCCCGGTCGGCGGGGCCTTCCACAGCCCGCTGATGGCCCCGGCCGCCGAGCAGCTGAGACCCGCCCTGGCCGGGGTCCCCTTCGCCGACGGGCACCGGCCCGTGGTGGCGAACGTGGACGCCGCCGCGCACACCGCCGCCGACCGCTGGCCCGGGCTGCTGCTCGACCAGTTGGTCAGCCCGGTCCGCTGGGAGCAGAGCGTCCGGGCACTGACCGGCCCGCTGGGCTGCGGCCGCCTGGTCGAGCTCGGCCCCGGCCGGACCCTGGCCGGAATGGCCCGCCGGATCAGCCGGCCGACCCCGGCCGTGTCCCTGAACACCCCGCAGGACCTGCGCGCACTGCGCCCCTGACCACCCACCGAACACCCACCCAACGGGAGAGAACATGTCCGAGACCGCAGCCATCGCCCTGGACAAGGAAGACCTGCGCCGCACCGTCGCCGACGTCCTCGACGTGGACGAGGCCGAACTGACCGACGAGGCCGACTTCGTGGAGAACCTCGGGGTCGACTCGCTGATGGCCCTGGAGGTCATGGTCGTGCTGGAGAAGAAGTACTCGGTCAAGCTCGGCGAGTCCGAGCTGAAGGAGGTCACCTGCCTGCAGAAGGCGTACGACCTGCTGGCGGCCAAGCTGCAGGACGCGGCCTGATGCCCGTCCGCGCGGCCGGACCTGTCCAGGGCACGCCGAAGGTGCTGGCGAACGGCCCCGACCTGGTCGCCGTCGAGGTGACGGTCGAGCCGGGGGAGCAGGTCTTCCCCGGCCACTACCCGGGCTTCCCGATCTTCCCCGGGGTCTGCGTGGTGGAGTACGTCCACCTCGGGGCCCTGGCCACCGCACCGGCCCCGGGCCTGCGGCTGGAGGCGATCGAGTCCACCCGCTTCCTCAGCCCGGTCTTCCCCGGCGACCAGCTGGTGGTCGAGCTGGACTGGCAGCGCAAGGGCGACAGCTGGCGCTGCAAGGCCACCGCCGGCACCGGACGCGGCCGGGCCGCGGCGGTCCGGCTCCGCTTCGCCGAAGGGAGTGCCCAGTGATCACCATCAGCGGGATCAAGCGGATCCTGCCGCACCGCTACCCGATGCTGCTGGTCGACCGTGTCGACGAGCTGGTCCCCGGCGAGCGGCTGACCGCCCGCAAGGCCGTCACCGCCAACGAGCCCTGGTACCAGGAGCTCACGGCGGAGGCGACCGACGAGCAGCACGCCTACCCGCCGGTGCTGCTGGTCGAGTCCTGGTGCCAGGCGGCCGGCGTGCTGGCGGCCTGGGACACCCCCAACCCCGACGTCCTGGCCGGGCAGGTGATGCTCTTCGGCAGCATCTCGGAGGTGGTCTTCCACCGCCCGGTCCTGCCCGGGGACGTCCTGGAGCACCGGATCCGGCTGGTCCGGGCGCTCAGCGACACCGTGATCTTCGAAGGCGAAGCCCTGGTGGACGGCGAACCGGTCCTGGAGGTGGGACGGGTGGTGATGGCCATGCGCCCGGCCACCGAGCTCACCGAGGCCGCCGCGGACCACACGAGCACCGCCGGCCACGAGAGCGCAGCGGACCACGCCGGCGCCGCCGATCACGCCGTCGACACCGACCGAGCCGTCGCCACCAACTGAGGAGAAGGACAGATGTCGGCCACAACAGGCAAGGTGGCGCTGGTCACCGGAGGCTCCCGGGGAATCGGCCGGGCCACCGTGCTGCGCCTCGCACGGGACGGCCACGACGTGGCGTTCTGCTACCGCTCACGACCGGACGCCGCACAGGAGCTGGAGAAGGAGGTGGCCGAACTCGGCGTCCGGGTGGTCGGCCTGCAGGCCGACGTCGCCGACGCGTCCTCGGTCCGCGCGCTCGTCGCGGCCACCGAGGACCGGCTCGGTGCCATCGACACCGTGGTCACCTCCGCCGGGATCGTCCGCGACCAGCCGCTGCTGTTGATGAAGGACGAGGACTGGCACCAGGTGCTGGACACCAACCTGGACGGCACCTACCACGTCTGCCGCTCGGTGGTCTTCGAGATGATGAAGCGCAAGTCCGGCTGCATCGTGAACATCTCCTCGGTGGCCGGGGTCTACGGCAACCCGACCCAGAGCAACTACTCCGCCTCCAAGGCCGGCATCATCGGCTTCACCAAGGCGCTGGCCAAGGAGGTCGGCCAGTACGGCATCCGGGCCAATGTGGTGGCCCCCGGCTTCATCGAGACCGACATGACCTCCGGCCTCTCGGACAAGGTCAGGGAGCAGGCGGTGCGGAGCGTCCCGCTCCGCCGGCTCGGCCGGCCCGAGGAGGTCGCGGACATGGTGTCGTTCCTGGTCGGCGCCGAGTACGTGACGGGAGCGGTCTTCCAGGTCGACGGGGGCATCGTTGTCTGAGTCCCCCGCGCCGTCCGGGCCCGCCGACTCCGCCGACTTCGCCGACTCCGCCGCGCCGTCCGGGTCCGCCGCGTCCGGGGCGAAGCGCGGCAGGTCGCGCCACGTCCCGCCGCGCTTCTACTTCTCGCTGCGCAGCCCGTACTCCTGGCTCGCCTACCGCGACCTCCTGGACCGGTACGGCGACCTGGTCGGCCGGTTGGAGTGGCGGCCGTTCTTCGAGCCGGACGAGCAGAGCGCCAAGGCGCTGGCGGAGGCCGGCGGCAGCTTCCCGTACGTGGCGATGTCGCGGGCCAAGCACCTCTACATCCTCCAGGACGTACGCCGGCTCGCGGGCGAGCGAGGGCTCACGATGGCCTGGCCGATCGACCACGAACCCTGCTGGGAGGTTCCGCACCTGGCCTATCTGGCGGCCCTCGACGCGGGCCGAGGCGCGGAGTTCGTCGCGGCCGCCTACCGGGCCCGGTGGGAGGAGGGCCGGGACATCTGCGACCGGTCGGTGATCGCAGAGCTGGCCGCCGGGCTCGGCCTGCCGGGCGGGCGGCTGGCCTCGGCGGCCGACGACCCGCAGCTGCGGGCCCGCGGCGTGCAGGCGCTGCTCGCGGTGGACCGGGACGGCGTCTTCGGAGTGCCGTTCTTCGTCGACCGCTACGACAAGTACTGGGGCGTCGACCGGCTGCCCGCCTTCGCCGCCGCCCTCGACGGCGCTGCGGCGGCGGCCCCAAGGCAGCCCGCCGCCGCGCTGCCGGAGGCCGGGCCCACGGCCGCGCCGGGCGGCGACCTGGGGCACGCCGGAGGTTGCGGCTGACGCCCAACTTGACTGTGCCGTATGCATAATGAGGTCGGGGGACATGTCACCGTGACCGGGGGAGGACTCAGATGGACGCTGGAGCGCAGGACTCGGTGGACCCCGGCGGGACGGCGGGGGCGCCGCCCGCGTCCCGCCCACGTCGGGTGACTCCGCTGACCAGGGCCCTCGCCGCGCTGGCCGTCCCGGTGGTCCCGCTGTACGCGGCCTTCCTCTCGTACCTCGTCTTCCATCCGCCGCGCCGCCCGCACCACCGGACTCCCGAGCAGTTCGGCCTCGACGCCGAGGAGTTGCTGATCCCGCTGGACGGCAGCCCGGCCGGCCGGGGGCGGAGCCTGCACGTCTGGCTCTGCCCCGGCGGCTCGGACCGGGTGGTGGTGGTCGGGCACGGTATCGGCCTGAGCAAGTCGGCGAGCCTGGCCCAGGCGCAGTTCCTGCACGAAGCCGGCTACACGGTGGCCATGTTCGACCACCGCAACCACGGGCGCAGCGGCACGGACCGGGCCTCCTGGGGCCTGAGCCGGCGGCACACCGACGACGTGGCGGCGGTGCTGGAGCACCTGCGCCGCGAGGCCGGGTACGCCGACGCCAGGTTCGCGGTCTTCGGGTTCTCGTTCTCCACCTTCCCGTCGCTCTACCTGCTCCGGCGCCCGGACTGCGCGGTGGACGCGATCATCTGCGACAGCGGGCCGGCGCTCGAACTGCCGCCGCTGTTCCGCAACTTCGTCCTGGCCAAGGGGGTCCCGGTGCCGGCTCCGCTGCGGACCGAGCCGTCACTGGGGCTGCTGGGCCGGGTGTTCGGCTCGATCGGCACGGCGATGCTGCACGCCGAGTGGCCACCACCGGCCGAGGACGCCTATCTGCGGACACCGGTGCTGATGCTGGCGGGCGACAGCGACAGCATCATCCCGGTGGAGGGGGTCCGCGCGCTCGCCGACCGCTACCCCGGGGCCGAGGTGCGGGTGCTCCCGGGGACGGAGCACCTGCAGGGGATGAAGACCGCCCCGGAGGAGTACCGCAGCGCCGTACTCGACTTCCTCAAGCGGGCGTTGGGGTAGCGGCCGCGATGCAGAACCCACGGGTCTGGGGCGCTCGCCCCGAGGAGCTGGCAGCCGACTACCCCTGCGACGGCCTGCTGGCCGGGCCGGTCGAGGAGTGGTTCCGGGCCGTCACGGTACGGGCCGATCCGGACACCGTCTTCCGCTGGCTGTGCCAGCTGAAGGTCGCGCCGTACAGCTACGACGGCCTCGACAACTTCGGCCGGCGCAGCCCCAGGGAGCTGACGCCCGGGGCGGACTCGCTGGAGTGCGGGCAGCGGGTCATGACCATCTTCGAGCTCACCTGCTTCGAGCCGGGCCGCCATCTCACCATGGTGATGGAGACCCCCTGGGCGCGACGGCTGTTCGGCGACTACGCGCTCAGCTACACCGTGTCGGGGGACGCCGCCGGTCACACCAGGCTGGTGGTCAAGATGCGGGTGCGCCACGGCACCGGGCTGATCGGGTCGATCCGGGACCGGACGATGCCCTGGGGCGACCTGCTGATGATGTCGCGTCAGCTGCACACCCTCCGCGAGCTGGCGGAGCAGGCCGTCCGGCAGTAGGCCGACGGCCACCGAAGTGGCAGGTAACTGCCAAGCAACCGGGATTCGTTGACCGGCGATCGGCAGCATGAGGACGATTGGTCGCGGCGCGGCGGGTCCGCGAACCGATTCCGAGAGGTACTCCCATGGTTCAGCAGCTCGCCGGGCACGAGTCGGAACAGGGCGCGGTGAAGGACCCGGCCCCGCCGGGGCTCCGGCGGTGGTTCGCGCTCGGCGTCCTGATCCTCGCCCAGCTGACCGTCTGGCTGGACAACACCATCCTGAACGTGGCCCTGAACACCCTGGCCTCACCGGACGAGGGGATCGGCGCCACCACCAACCAGCTCCAGTGGAGCATCAGTTCCTACACCCTGATCTTCGCCGTGATGCTGTTCACCGGTGGCGCGCTCGGCGACCGCTACGGCCACCGCAGGCTGCTGCTGACCGGCATGGTGGTCTTCGCCGCCGCCTCGCTCTGGGCCGGGCTGTCGACCACCGCGCCCCAACTGATCACCGCCCGCGGTGCGATGGGCATCGGCAGTGCGCTGATCATGCCGGCCACGCTGTCCCTGCTCGCGGTGGTCTTCGACGAGCGGGAGCGTCCGCTGGCGATCGCGATCTGGTCCGGTGCCAGCGGCCTGGCGATCGCCGCCGGTCCGCTGGTCGGCGGTGCGCTGCTGGAACGGTTCTGGTGGGGTTCGGTCTTCCTGGTGAACCTGCCGCTGGTCGGCATCGCCCTGGTCGGCGCACTGTTCCTGCTCCCGGCGGCCCGGACCGCGCACCGGGTCAAGCTCGACCCGCTCGGCGTGCTGCTGTCCACCGTCGGTCTGCTGGCCGTCGTCTACGGCATCATCGAGGGCGGCCACCGCAGCGACTGGACCAGCCCGGTGGTGCTCGGCACGATCATCGGCGGCCTGGTCGTCCTGGCCGTCTTCGTCCGGGTCGAACTCCGGGTGGAGAACCCGAGCTTCGACGTCCGGCTGTTCGGCAGCAGCAAGTTCGCGGGCGCCAGTGTGGCGGTGATGCTCACCTTCTTCAGCCTCAGCGGCTCGATGTTCTACACCTCCTTCTACCTGCAGGGGGCGCTGTCGCAGACCCCCTTCGAAGCCGGCCTCAACCTGGTCCCGGTGGCCGTCGGCGTGCTGCTGGGTGCGCCCCTCTCGGCGCCGCTGGTCCGCAAGCTGGGAGTCGGCCCGGTGGTGGCGGCGGCGATGTTCGTCGCGGCGGTGACCTTCCTCGCCTACCTGGGGCTGGGGCTGCACACCGCGATGGCGTGGTTCTGGCTGCTGCTGCTGGTGCAGGGGCTGGCGATGGGCGCCGCCGTCGCGCCGACCACGGAGGCGGTCATGTCGGTGCTGCCGCCGGACCGCACCGGTGCCGGATCGGCGGTCAACAACTCCATGCGGCAGATCGGCGGGGTGCTCGGCGTCGCGGTCCTGGGCTCGCTGCTGAGCAGCACCTACAGCGCCGACGTGGCACCCAAACTGTCGGCGCTCCCCGCCCCGGTGGCAGCGGTGGCGAAGGAGTCCGCCGAGGCGACCCGCCAGGTCGCCGGGAAGGTCGGCCTCCCGCAGCTGGTTGACGCGGCCGACCAGAGCTTCCTGCACGCCATGCACGTGACCTCGGTGGTCGGCGCGATCGTGGGCGGCCTCGGCGCCGTGGTCATCTGGTTCGCCTTCCGGCGGGCCCGGAGCTGAGGCCGGGGGCGCGGACCGGGCGGCCGTCAGGCCGTCGGGACCTCGGCCGGCCGGGTGGACGGCGTCCGGGGACCCAGGCCGATCCGGTGCCAGGCACCGCTGCCCGGTACCGAGTTGAAGTCGTACCGGGCTTCGGCGGGCCCGAGCGCGACCAGCGAGACGGACGTGCTGCCCCAGATCCGCCCGTCGCCGAAGTCGCGGCGCTGGATCAGGGCGGCCGGGTCGTCGAGGTCCAGTCCGTCACCGGCGGCGATCGGCAGCCACTGGCCCCACGCCTCACCGGTCGGCGCGTCGGCCGGGCCCGCGGTCGGCTCCGGGCGCGCGGCGGCCGCCAGGAGGGGACGGAAGTGCGCGATCCGGGCGGCCATCATCCGGCCGGCCCGCTGCGAGGCCGTACGGTTGGCAGCCCTGCCCTCCGGCCCGTCGTTGACCACGACGTGCAGTCCGGGCGGCAGCAGCCGCTCCGCCAGCTCGTGCCCGGACCAGCTCAGCACGCTGACCTCTCCGGCCTGGGCGCGGACGAGGTGGAACGGGTCGTACCGCTGCGGATCGAGGAGGTCGAGGTCGAGGCCGCCGTCGGTCGCGGCCATCAGCGGCAGGTCCCCGCGCGACAGGCGCACCGCCGGGGCGGCCGGCGGACCGAAGCCGTTGAGGAGGCAGGCCATCCTGGGCGGCTCACCGGCGCCGCCCGGATCCAGCGCCAGCCAGGTGCCGCCCGCCGCCAGGTCCCGGCCACCGACCAGGGCGGGCCGCGACGCCCAGTGCCGGTCCGGCGGGAGCCAGTCCCGGCCGGCGTACTCGTCCCGTACGGAGAGGACGACGACCGGCGTGGGAGAGCTCGGATCTATGCTGACGAACGCAGTGCACACGACGGGCCCTTCGGCTGGATCTACCGCTGTCAGCCATTGTGTACCGAAAGCCTGTTCCAGAAACGCGCACGGCCGTTCGGGGATTGACACCTTCGCGTGGCCGCTGCGATCTTGGCGTGGCTACGCCGACCGGCCTGCCGACCGCTCCGGGCGACCGGATCCGGACCGGACGTCGCCAAAGCCGGAGCCGAAGAACGAAGGTGCGCGATGAGTCCGCTGCCCGTCCCCGGCCCCCTGGTCACCGTCGACTGGCTCGCGGAGCGGCTGGACCACCCCGACCTGGTGGTGCTCGACGCCGGTGTGGGCGCCCACCGCAACGCGGAGCTGCGGATCCCGGGCGCGCGGCCGTTCGACATCGACGGCGCGCTGTCCGACCACACGAGCCCCGTGCCCCACACGATGCCGGGCGCGGAGCACTTCACCGAGCAGCTGCGCGCGCTCGGGGTGAACAACGGGAGCACCGTCGTGGTCTACGACGGCGCGGGCGTCTACTCCAGTGCCCGCGCCTGGTGGATGCTGCGGGCGATGGGCTTCGACCGGGCCGGCGTCCTCGACGGCGGCCTGCCGGCCTGGACCGCCGCCGGCCTGCCCGTGCAGCCCGCGGTCCGGGCCGAACCGGTGCCCGGCGACTTCACGGCCAGGCCGCGCGAGGGCCTGGTCGTCGACCGCGCGGTGGTGCGGGCGGCGCTGTCGGACGACGCCACGGCGGTCCTCGACGCCCGGACCCGGGAGCGCTTCACCGGGCAGGCGAAGGAGCCGCGGCCCGGGCTGCGGAGCGGCCACATGCCCGGTGCGCTGAACCTCCCGTTCGGCGACCTCCAGACGGACGGCCGGATGCTCCCCGCCGACGAACTCCGGGCCCGCTTCACCGAGGTGGCCGGGCAGCGCGAACGCCTGGTCCTCAGCTGCGGCTCCGGGGTCACCGCCTGCGTCCTCGCGCTGGCCGCCGACCTGGCCGGATTCCGCGACCTCGCCGTCTACGACGGATCCTGGAGCGAGTGGGGCCTGCCGTCCGACCTGCCCGTGGTGTCGTCGGCCGAACCCCGGTGACCGGCCCGCGCCGTGGCCGAAGGCCGGTCAGGACTGCGCGTCGAGCAACGAGTCGGCGAGGGCGGTACGGGCGTAGAGCACCGAGCGGCCCGCCCGGTGGGCGCTGACCAGACCGGCGGCGCGCAGTGCGGTCAGATGCTGTGAGACGCCCGCCGCCGAGAGGCCCGACCGGCGGGCGAGTGCGGTGGTCGAGGCGGGGGAGTCCAGTTCGGCCAGGATCAGGGCGCGGGACCGGCCGACCACGGCGGCCAGGGTGTCCGTACGGGGAGTGGTCCGGCGCTCCCACAGGGCGGCACTTCCCCGTGCCGGATAGGCCAGTTGGGGCGGGTCGGGCGCGACGGACCGGGTCAGCACGCGCGGCCAGGCGAAGGCGGACGGCACGAGGAGCAGCCCGGCTCCGGTGGAGATCCTGGTGATGGCACAGTGCCGTTGCGTCAGGAAGAGCGTGCCGTCGTCCCAGCGCACCGTGGTGTGCAGGTCGTTGAGGACGTCCGCGGTGCCGTTCCCGGCCGCCTGCCGGGCCCGGTGGAGGACGTCGGCCTCCAGCACCGTGCAGATCCTGGCCCAGTAGGGCGCCAGGGCCAGCTGCCAGTAGGTCTCTATCTCCGCGGTCAGCCGGGCCAGGTGGTCCTGCGGAGCCCGGTGCAGGCTCCGCAGCCGGGGCGGCAGCCGGCCGTCGCGTTCCGCGGCCAGGTGGTCGAGGTCGAGCCGTACCTGCCCGGGGGCGGTGGACTCGATGGCCGACAACTCGTCGTGGAGGTCGCAGGAGTGGGCCGCCGGGGTCGGGTTGAGGAAGTCGGGCAGGTGACCCGCAGGCGGGATCATGTCGGCCAGCCAGCCGCGGTCCAGGCCCGCGGCCACCAGCCGGGGGCGTACCTGGGCCGCCCAGCGGCGGTGCAGCCCGGGAACCGGCGTGGTGACCAGCGCCCGGAAGCTGGTGACCACCTCCCACATGGGCGAGACGGCGAAGCGGGTGTGCGCCAGATCGTTCACCGTCAACGTCAGCCGCGTCTTCACCATCGCCTCCACCGGCTTCCAGGATTCGGTCGGAGCTTAATCAGTTCAAGGTCCGCCGTCCGCCGTGCAGCATTCCGGGAGCAGGGGGCGCTCCCCTGCCGGTGTACCCGAACGAACCTCGAAAGCGGTCCTCCACATGCCTGTTGACGCCCGTCCCCGGATCGACGCCACGACCGCGGAGAAGGCCCGGCTCCTCCGCCGGCTGAGTGCCGGATCCGTCCTCGTCCTGCCCAACGCCTGGGACGCCGGCAGCGCGGTCGTGATCGCCGCGGCCGGCGCCACCGCGATCGCCACCACCAGCGGCGGTGTCTCCTGGTCGCTGGGGCGCGGGGACGGCCAGCAGCTGACCCGGCAGGAGATGACCGACGCCGTACGGCGCGTCGTGGACTCGGTCGCGGTACCGGTGACGGTCGACGTGGAGGGAGGTTACGGCCCGGCCCCGGCGGATGTCGCCGCGACCGTCCGGGCGGTGGTCGCGGCCGGTGCCGTGGGCGTCAACCTGGAGGACTCCGCGGCCGTCGGCGGCCCGCTGTTCGACATCGCGGCGCAGAGCGCCAGGCTGCGCGCGGCCAGGGCGGCCGCAGCCGCGGCCGGCCTGCCGGAACTCGTCGTCAACGCGCGCACCGACGTCTTCCTGTTCGGCATCGGTGCGGCCGGTGGCCGGCTGGACGAGGTGCTGGCGCGCGCCGAGTCGTACGCCGCGGCAGGGGCGGACGGAATCTTCGTCCCCGGCCTGCTGGACCTCGACGACCTGCGCACCCTGTGCGCCCGTTCGCCCCTGCCGGTCAACGCCATGGCCGTTGCGGGCGGCCCGAGCGTCGCCGAGCTCGCGGCGGCCGGGGTGCGCCGGATCAGCCTGGGCACGGCACTGGCCCAGTCCGCCTACACGGCGGCCCACCGGGCCGCCGTGGAACTGCTCGGCCAGGGACGCCACACGGCGCTGGACGGCTCGCTCGGCTTCGGCGAGCTGGACGGCCTGTTCCGTCGCTGAACGGGCGCGCCGGGAGTGCCTCCGGCGGTACGGCAGCTCGCTGTTCCGCCCGGGAGTTCCGGGCGGAACCCCCGGCGCGGTGGCGGAAGTCCGGCGCATCGGGCGATCTCCTGCCCGTGGTCGGCCGCCCGGCGTAGCCTTCGTGCATGGCTGAGAGCAAGGTCCGGAAGACGGCTGTCCCGGCGGTGAAGGCGGTGGCGAAGGCGAAGAAGCCGGAGTCGCACCTCGCGATGGTGCGGCGGGCCCGGAAGATCAACCGCGAGTTGGCGGAGCTGTATCCGTACGCGCACCCCGAGTTGGACTTCGATTCGCCCTTCGAACTGCTGGTGGCCACCGTGCTGTCGGCGCAGACCACCGACCTGCGGGTGAACCAGACGACACCGGTGCTGTTCGCGAAGTACCCCACCCCGGAGGACATGGCGGCGGCCGTCCCGGAGGAGCTGGAGGAGATCATCCGGCCGACCGGGTTCTTCCGGGCGAAGGCCAGGTCCCTGCTCGGTCTCTCCGCCGCCGTCCGCGACCGCTTCGACGGCGAGGTCCCGGGCCGTCTGGAGGACTTGGTCACGCTCCCCGGCGTCGGCCGCAAGACCGCCAACGTCGTCCTGGGCAACGCCTTCGGCGTGCCGGGGATCACCGTGGACACCCACTTCGGTCGGCTGGCCCGGCGGTTCGGCTGGACGGCCGAGGAGGACCCGGAGAAGGTCGAGGCGGCCGTTGCCGAGATCTTCCCGAAGTCCGAGTGGACGATGCTCTCGCACCGGGTGGTCTTCCACGGCCGCCGGATCTGCCACTCCCGCAAACCCGCCTGCGGCGCCTGCCCGATCGCCTCGCTCTGCCCCTCGTACGGGGTGGGGGAGACCGACCCGGAGAAGGCGCAGAAGCTGCTGAAGTACGAGATGGGCGGACAGCCCGGACAGCGGCTCAGGCCGCCCGCCCACTACCCGGGCCGGGCAGCGGAGGCGGCGAACGGCGAAGCCGCGACGGGCACGGAGACGAAGGCCACGGAGACGACGGAGGGTGCCGCGTGACGGACGTGACGGGTGCGACGGGAGAGGCGGGACGGGACGGTCTGCCCGACTGGCTGGAGCCTGTGCGGGCGGCGGCCGAGTCCGTCCGGCCCGAGCAGCTGAGCAGGTTCCTGCCGCCGGCCGAGGGCGGTCGCCGCTCCGCGGTCCTGATGCTCTTCGGCGCCGGCCCGTCCGGGCCCGACCTGCTGCTGATCGAGCGGGCCCGCTCGCTGCGCTCGCACGCCGGTCAGCCGTCCTTCCCCGGCGGCGCGCTGGACCCGGAGGACGGCGATCCGGACGGCGCCGGGCCGGTGGCCGCGGCGCTGCGCGAGGCCGAGGAGGAGACCGGCCTCGACCCGTCGGGTGTGCAGGTCTTCGCGACGCTGCCCGCGCTCTACATCCCGGTCAGCAGATTCGTGGTGACTCCGGTGCTCGGCTGGTGGCACCGGGAGACGCCGGTCGGGCCGGTGGACCCGGCGGAGACGGGGGCGGTGTTCCGGGTGCCGATCGACGAGCTCACCGACCCGGCGAACCGGGTCCGCCTGCTGCACCCCTCCGGCCACCTCGGCCCGGCCTTCCAGGTGGCGGGCCGGCTGGTCTGGGGATTCACGGCCGGCGTGATCGACCGCGTACTGCACTACAGCGGACTGGAGCGCCCGTGGGACACCACCCGTACCCTCACCCTCTCCGACGAGGCCGCCGGCCTCGCCCCGCGCAGCGCCGCCGGCCCGCGCAGCTGACGGCCGCCGGCCCGGCCGCCCGCGCAGTCGGGCCGGCGTCGCAACCGGCCGAACCGTGTCGTCGGTCCCCGGACCTGCTGTGATGTCGGACGCCGGACCAGCCGTGGGCTCCTGCCGCACCACGGGGCCCGGTCCGGCCGTAAGGTCGTGCCAGGCCATGAGTGCCCGTCCGGCCGTCCGGTCGGAGCCGGGCAGCACGGCCCCGACGACCGGGGCCGCCGCCCTCCGGGTGGGTGTACGTGGGAGGGTATCGGGGTGAATGTCCTGGATCTACTGCTGATCGCCGCCGCGCTCGGCTTCGCCGTGTCGGGCTACCGGCAGGGTTTCGTGGTGGGCGTGCTGTCCGTCCTGGGGTTCCTGGGCGGAGGGCTGATCGCGGTCCAGCTGCTGCCCCTGCTGCTGCGCCAGCTCAGCCCGGGGACCACGGCCTCGGTGGTCGCGGTGATCGTGGTGATCGTCTTCGCGGCGGTCGGCCAGGCCGTGACCACGCACTTCGGCTGGAAGCTGCGCGGTCACATCGGCCGCCGCCGGGCGATGACGGTCGACGCGATCGGCGGCTCGGTGGTCAACGTGATCTCGATGCTGCTGGTCGCCTGGCTGATCGGTTCCGCGCTGGCCGGCACCTCGCTGCCCACCATCTCCAAGCAGGTCCGCACCTCCCGGGTGCTCGGCGGGGTGCAGAGCACGCTGCCGTCCGATGCGCCGAACTGGTTCTCCGACTTCACCAAGGTGCTGGCCCGCAACGGGTTCCCACAGGTCTTCAACCCCTTCGAGCACGAGCCGATCACCGAGGTCGAGGCCCCGGACCCGACCCTGGCCGGCAGTCCGGCGGTGGCCAGGGCCCGGCAGAGCCTGGTCAAGGTGGTCGGCACCGCCACCGCGTGCGGCAAGACCCTGGAGGGCAGCGGCTTCGTCTTCGCACCGCACCGGGTGATGACCAACGCCCACGTGGTCGGCGGTGTCGACGAGCCGACCGTGCAGATCGGCGGCACGGGGCAGCTCTACGACGCCACGGTGGTCCGCTACGACTGGCAGCGGGACATCGCCATCCTGGACGTGCCCAGGCTGAACGCGCCCTCGCTGAACTTCGCCGGTGACGCCAGGACCAACGACAGCGCCATCGTGGCGGGCTTCCCGGAGAACGGGGCCTTCAACGTCCAGCCCGCCCGGATCCGCGGCCGCATCCAGGCCAACGGACCGGACATCTACCACCGGGGCCAGGTGGTCCGCGACGTCTACTCGGTCCGCTCCCTGGTCCGCCAGGGCAACAGCGGCGGCCCGCTGCTCAGCCCGGACGGCCAGGTCTACGGAGTGGTCTTCGCGAAGTCCCTGGACAGCTCGGACACGGGGTACGTGCTGACCGCCGACGAGGTCCGCGAGGACGCCGCGCTCGGCAGCACCGCCACCTCCCAGGTGGACACCGAGGGCTGCGCACTCTGACCGGCCCCCGCGCGGGCCGGACCACCGCGCCCGGGACCAGGACCGGACCACCGGGGCCGGGGCCCGAACCGGACCACTGCGCCCGAGGCGGAGGCTGACGCACCGTCGACCCACAGATCCGGCGGTGCGTCAGTTCCTCCTGGTAGCGTCTGCCGCGCTCACCCGTTCGGCTCAACCGAGCAGCATCGGAACGGGGCCAACGGGAGGTCGGAGAACGTCATGATGGGTCACTCGCACGCGGTCAGCGGCGCAATGCTGTACGCGGTCTCCGCGCCGTTCCTGCCCCCGCTGCTGCTGGGCACCCACCTGAAGCCGGCGGACATACTGATGGGCACGGTGCTCTGCGCGGGCGCCGCACTGCTGCCGGACCTGGACCACCACGACGGCACCATCGCCAACTTCCTGGGCCCGGTCTCCAAGACGCTCTGCCGATTCGTCGCCTGGGCCTCCGGCGGCCACCGGCACGCCACCCACTCGCTGCTCTTCGTCGCCCTGATGGGCGGCGGCACCTGGGCAGGGGTGACCTTCGGCGGGCGCTGGTTCACCATCGGCATGACGTTCTTCCTGCTGGCCATGGCCCTGAAGGCGCTCAACGCCCACGTGCCGGGCCACGGCCACCACACCTGGCTGACCGTGGTCGGGCTCGCCGCACTGGGCACGGTGGCCCTCGACCGCTTCCTGCCGGACGCGCCCGGCTGGCTGCCGTACTCGGTGGCGCTGGGCACGCTGGCGCACCTGCTGGGCGACTGCCTCACCAAGATGGGTGCGCCGCTGCTCTGGCCGCACAAGGAGCGCTACGAGATCGTCCTGATCAAGCGCACGGGCAACAAGATGGAGACCAACATCCTGGTCCCGATCATGAGCGCGGTGACCTTTGTGATGCTGGGGTTCGCCTTCCTGGGCCCCACCGTCATCAACTGACGGAGCACGGGCGCCAGCAGGGGCGCGCGCTTCAGCCTTCGCGCCGGAGGCGCGCGCTCACCCAGCGGGCGCGCCGCCCCAGGATGCGCGGGATCCCCAGCTGGTGCGCCCCTGGTCGGCGAGGACGCCCGGCGCCGTCGTAGGGCCAGTCGGGCTGCTGAACGAGGTGCTGCGAGCTGCTGCGGTTACGGCGCGCGGCAGCATCGCGATCGGGCATCCAGGTCATACCGGATGGATGCCCGTGTGCGGAGGGGGGTAACCGCACACGGGCGGTCCATTTGTCCTATGCAATTGTCATATGATCCGCCATCACATCCGGCGGATGGTCACGTACCCGCACTCGGCCCATCGGCCCCCGGCCCAGCGGCCACGCGGCCACGCGGCCGCCCGGGCCCCGGCCGAGCGGCCGGGGACCCGTGGGCTACCCCTTGTGCTCCCGCACCCAGCTGATCAACTCGGCCGAGAACTGCTCCGGAACCTCCTCGTGCGGGAAGTGCCCGACCTCGGGCAGCAGTCGCCACCGGTACGGCGCCGACACGTACTCGCCCGCGCCGAGCGCCGTGTGCGAGAGCACCACCGGGTCGGCGGCGCCCTGGACGTGCAGGGTGGGCGCGGCGATCGGCTTCTTCATCCGCCGGGCGAACTGGATCCCGTCGGGCCGGGCCATCGAACGCAGCAGCCAGCGGTAGGGCTCGATCGAGCAGTGCGCGGTACTGGGGATCTGGATCGCCTGCCGGTAGGCCCTGAGGGCCTCGGGCGGCAGCCGGTTCGGTCCGGTCCAGGCGTTCAGGTACTCGGCGACCAGCGCACCGTCGTCCGCGACCAGGCGGCGTTCCGGTATCCACGGCCGCTGGAAGCCCAGGACGTGGTCGAAGGCGGCGATCTGCCGACGGTCGGTCAGCAGGGACCGGCGCAGCTGGCGCGGGTGCGCCGCGGAGACCACGGTCAGGCTCTGGATCACCGAGGGGCGCATCACGGCCGCCACCCAGGCCAGTGAGCCGCCGCTGCCGTGGCCGACCAGGTGGGCCCGGCGCTCGCCGAGCGAACGGATCACGCCGGTGATGTCGAGGGCCAGGTTCCCGGGGTCGTATCCGCGCGGGGTGCGGTCGCTGCCGCCCAAGCCGCGCAGGTCGAGGGCGACGGCCCGGAAGCCGGCCTCGGCGAGCGCGGTGAGCTGGTGCCGCCAGGCCCACCAGTACTCGGGCCAGCCGTGCACCAGCAGGACCAGCGGGCCCTCGCCCGCCTCCGCGATGTGGAAGCGGGCCCCGTTGGCCGCCAGGTCGCGATGCGTCCACGGCCCGTCCGAGCGGACGGTCCAGGCGGTATCGGCTGGCCCGGGGTCGGAGGCCGGGGCGGGCACGGGCTTCTGGTCCAACGGCATACCGAGAGCCTGTCACACCTTGGGGGAGAACACGTCCCCGGCACTCGCCCGGCACTCGTCCGGCAGCTGCCCGGCCGTCGAACGCCCGCCGCGCCCCGGTCCGACCGGTCGCGGTGCGAGTCCCGCCGCTACTGCGGGATGCGGCCCAGCGCGCGGTCGATCTCCTCCTTGGTGGCCGGGCGCGGGCGGGCGTTCTTCAGCACGTCCGCCGTCGCCTGGGCACCCTCGATGGTGCGGTGCGGCTTCTCGATCTTCTTGAACGAGCGCAGCGCGAGCAGTCCGAGCAGCGCGGCCAGTGCCAGGTAGGCCCCGGCCACGATCAGGAACGACCAGCCCAGCGTCAGCCCCAGGGCCTGCAGGCCGTATGCGGCGGCGAAGCTCAGCATCGGGACGGCGGCCAGGGCCACGATGCCCGCGACGACCAGTGAGACGCCGCCGGAGACGCCGCGCTTGACGTCCTGTCGGAGCTCCGCCTTGGCGAGCGCGATCTCGTCGTGCACCAGGGCGGACAGGTCGGCGGTGGCCGCGGCGAAGAGCTGGCCCACCGAACGCTCGCCCTCGTAGGGCACCCGGCCGTTGCTGGACGGGTCTGCGGTTCCTGAGGGCATCAGCGGTTCTCCTTCAACACGGTCAACACGGCTTCCGTCTGCTCGACAGCTCAGAATCATGCCCCTACCGGCCAGTCAGGCACCACTCCGGGGGCTCTCCCGGTCGACGTGTCACCGCCGGGGCCGCCGCCGTTCGGGGGCTCCGCGGCCGGATCGGTCACCCCGCCTGCTGCCGGTGCACGTCGGGGACGCCGTCCCCGTCCGGGTCGAGGTCCTCCTCGTCGCACAGCTGCCGGTAGTACCGGTTGCGCAGCTTCAGCAGCACGGTGGCGACCAGCGCGCAGAGCACCGAGCCGACCAGGACGGCGGCCTTGGCCCGGTCGGCGAGCGCCGGGTCCCCGGGAAAGGCCAGCTCGCTGATCAGCAGCGAGACGGTGAAGCCGATGCCCGCCAGGGTGGACACTGCGAACAGGTCGGCCCAGGTGAGCTGAGGGTTGAGTTCGGCCCGGGTGAACCTGGCGGCCAGCCAGGTGCCACCGAAGATGCCGACGGTCTTGCCGACCAGCAGGCCGAGGATGATGCCGAGCGGTGTCGCCTGGGTGAAGACCTGCATGAGCGCGGGACCCGAGAGGGTCACCCCGGCCGCCAGCAGGGCGAAGACCGGCACCGCGAACCCGGCCGAGAGCGGGCGCACCAGGTGCTCGATGTGCTCGCCGGGGGAGTGCTTCTCGTCGCCCTCGGTGTGGCAGCGCAGGATCAGGCCCATGGCGACGCCGGCCACCGTGGCGTGGATCCCGCTCTCGTGCATCAGTGACCAGATCACCAGGCCCAGCGGCACGTACAGGTACCAGCCGTGCACCCCGCGCCGGTGCAGGAACCAGAAGAGCACCAGGCCGGCGAAGGAGAGCCCGAGGGCCCAGAACTTGATGCCGGAGCTGTAGAAGACCGCGATGATCAGGATGGCGATCAGGTCGTCCACGACCGCGAGGGTGAGCAGGAACGCCCTTAGGGCGGAGGGCAGGTGACTGCCCACCACGGCGAGTACGCCGAGGGCGAAGGCGATGTCGGTGGCGGTCGGGATGGCCCAGCCCGCAGGGTGGCCGCCCGAGCCGCTGTTGGCGACGGTGAACACGATCGCCGGCAGCGCCACTCCGCAGACCGCGGCGACCACCGGTAGCGCCGCGGCGCTGGGGCTGCGCAGCTCACCGGCCACGAACTCGCGTTTGAGCTCGATCCCGGCGACGAAGAAGAAGATGGTCAGCAGGCCGTCCTTGGCCCAGTTCTCCAGGCTCAGGTCGAGGTGGAGCGGGGTGGAGGGGCCGATGGTCCAGTTCGAGACCGTCTCGTAGGCGTGCGGCCAGGCGTTGGCCCATATGAGTGCGACGACGGCTGCGGCCAGCAGCAGGATGCCACCCACGGTCTCGGTGCGCAGTGCATCGGTGATGTATCTGCGCTCGGGGAGCGAGAGCCGGCCGAGGAACTGGCGGCGATCGGTTGACGGCGGCGTGGCCACGACGGGACCTCCAGGGCGGGGACGGCAGGTGGATGCACGGGTGGTGCAGTGCCGACCAGACTTCCCGGCGCGCCTCAGAAACCTTGTTGCGTTTTTGACAGTCTACGGGGAACCTCGGCGCGATATCCAGCTTGTCGCATTTTGAGACTTATGTCCGCTTCTGTCGGCGCGTGAAGCCGTCGGCAGTGCAAGGAGGAGGCAGCGGAAAAGAGGAGCGGCCGGGCGTCCCGGCGGCGCTGCCCGCCCTGGGGCGCCCGGCCGCGGACCGTCGCTCTCAGGCGCCGAGGTAGCGCAGCACGGCCAGCACCCGGCGATGGTCTGCGGCGGAGACCGGCAGGTCCAGCTTCAGGAAGATGTTCGCCACGTGCTTCTCGACCGCCCGCTCGGTCACCACCAGCTGGGCGGCGATGGCCCCGTTGGACCGTCCCTCCGCCATCAGCCCGAGCACCTCCCGCTCGCGCGGGCTGAGCCTGTCCACCGTCCGGCGGCTCGGGCTCGCGCCGAGCAGCTGGGTCACCACCTCGGGGTCGAGTGCCGTGCCGCCGCCGGACACCCGCTCCAGCGCGTCCACGAAGTCCCGGGTGTCCAGGACGCGCTCCTTGAGCAGGTAGCCGACCCCGGCCGAACCGCCGGCCAGCAACCTGGCCGCGTATTCCGTCTCCACGTACTGGGAGAAGATCAGCACCGCCAGGCCCGGCTGGGCCGCGCGCAGCTCGATCGCCGCGCGCAGGCCCTCGTCGGTGTGGGTGGGCGGCATCCGGATGTCGGAGACCACGACGTCGGGCCGGTGCCCGGCCACCGCCGCCTTCAGCTGCTCGGCGTCGGCGACGGCGGCCACCACCTCGTGGCCCTCGTCCTCCAGCAGCTGTACCAGGCCGACCCGCAGGATCGCCGTGTCCTCGGCCACCACTACTCGCACGGAGCCCTCCCCCCTGTCGGTTCATCAGATCACCGCGAAACCGGTGCGCACCGGTGCACCGGCGCCGTCACAGTCTGCCGGGAAGGTCGATCGTGACCGTGGTCGGCCCACCGGATGGGCTGTCCACCGTCAGGACGCCGTCCGCCGTGCGGACCCGTTCGGCCAGCCCGCGCAGCCCGCTCCCCGCACCGTCCAGCCGGGCACCGCCCCGGCCGTCGTCCGCGACCAGCAGCCGCAGGCCGTCCCCGTGGCCGAGCACCGAGACCGTGATCCGCTCGGCGCCGCTGTACTTGCCCGCGTTGGCCAGCAACTCGGCGGCGGCGAAGTACAGCATCGTCTCCACCGGGGCCGGCGGACGCTCGGACGTCTCGACCCGCACCGTGGCCGGGATCGCCGACCTGGCAGCCAGGGTGCCGAGCGCGGGCCCCAGCCCGGAGTCGAGCGCGGGCGGGTGGATGCCGTGGACCAGCTCGCGCAGCTCCCGGATGATCTCCTTGGTCTCCTGCCGGGACTCCTTGAGCAGTTCCTGCGCCTTGGCGGCGTCCCCCCTGGCGAGCCGGCTCTCCGCCCGCCCGAGCCGCATTCCGAGCGCGACCAGCCGGGCCTGTGCACCGTCGTGCAGATCGCGCTCGATCCGGCGCAGCGCGGCGGCGGCCTCGTTGATGGCGTGCTCACGGGTCTCGACCAGCTGGGCCAGCCGGAGCGAGGTCCGCGACGGCCCGAGCAGCCGGGGGAGCAGTACCCGGTCCAGCGCGAGCGGCCCTCGGGCCAGCCACGGCGCGATCAGCAGGACCAGGACCCCGACCGCGCTGACCAGCAGGGCCCGCGGCCAGGTGTCGAAGTAGAAGCCGTTCAGTTCGAAACCGAAGCTGTGGGCGACCCCGTGCGAGTCCGTTTCGTGGATCGGCTCCAGCTGCCACAGCACCGGGTAGCAGAGGAACAGCACGCCGTACGCCCACCAGAGGAAACCGAGTGCGAACTGCACCGGTCCGAGCGGCACCCGCAGCGCCAGGTACGCCACCGACCGCCAGGAGACCGGGTCCCCGAGATGGTGGCCGAGGAACCCGGAGAAGCCGGGTGAACGCGGTGCCCGCGGCGGGGTCGCGATCTCCAACTGCAGCAGCCGCCGGGCCAGTCGACGGTGCAGACCGCCGAAGTGGCGGTCCAGGTTGAGCAGGAGCGCCAGCAGCGGCGCGACCAGCAGCCCGGCCGAGAGGATGCCGAACAGGACGGTCAGTACCACCGCGGCCAGGCCGAGCAGCGACAGCGGCAGACTCAGCAGCGAGTACAGCACCCCGCGCCGGGCCCGCGCCGTGAACGGCTCCCGCAGGATCCGGCGGACCGGGCGTCCGAGCCGGGGCGTGCGCTTCTTCTCTTCCACCGTGCCCATGATGACGTCACGCGTCCCGCTTCTCGAACGAGTGCTCGCACGCCATCGGCAGCACCCCGGGCGGACGGACCGCGAACTGCGCGCGGGTGGCCGCGTCCAGGCTGTCCCACCGGCCGACCGGTGTGGCCGCGGCAAGGGCGGCGAACCCCGGGGCCGGCCCGGGGCCGACTCCGGGGACGGGCGCAAGACTCTGCCTGATCCGGGATCAGCGCGCGTGCGGAGGGCGCACTGACCCTCCGCTCGGGATCGACCCGAGGGTTCTCCCGCTTCGCCGGGTTCGACCCGACGGCGCGGGCGGGAACGGTCGCCAGGGCCGGCGTCCCGCCGGGCCGCAGACGGCGGGAGCGCGTACGGCGTGCTCCGGCACCTCGCTGACCGACCGGCGGACGAGACCGCCGCCGACCGAGGGGCCGGGAGCTGCTGGGGCCGGGAGCGGCCGGGGCCGGTGGGGGCGCTTCGCCGACGCCCCCACCAGCCGGGCGATCAGCTCTCGCTGCCCGCGTTGCCGGAGGGGAGTTGGGACTGGATCAGGTTCATGACGGAGGAGTCGGCGAGGGTGGTGGTGTCGCCGACCTCGCGGCCTTCGGCGATGTC
>NZ_JBHJVK010000085.1:0-33836 GCF_042264695.1 Kitasatospora sp. NPDC056138
CGCAGCGCGGGTCTACCTCCCCGGGTAGACCCCGGCCGCCCGCCCAGGCCGGGACTCGGTGGCGGTGGCCACCGCCACCGAGTCCCGGCCTGGGCGCCATGGAGCTCGGCGCCGACCAGGCGCTGGAGGCGCTGCGCACCGGACCGAAGCACCAGCCCCGACAGCCGGCTGATCCGCACCGTTGCCGCAGATCGACCTGTACTCCACCGGATCGAGGGCGACCCCGCCACCGGCCGCCGGCTGTCAACGCCGTGCACGCCTACGCGCCCGCCCTGCCGGTGCGGCCGCTCAGAAACGAGCCTGCGGCGTGTGTGGGCGTGGGGATTGGCCAGGTGCGAGGTGCGACCGAAGAGCGGGAGCGCACCAAAATTTGGCAGGTGATGATCGTGAGCGGAGAAGACGCGTCCGAGCATGGAGGAAGGCCAGAGCAGCCGGTTCGATGGAGCGGACCAGCCCGGCTGGGGACCGGACGTCGACGCCGAGCACCAGGAGCCCAACGACAGCGCGCACCGTTCGTTCGAACCGGGCAAGTACGCGCCCGCTCCTGGCCCGGGTCGTGAGAAGGCCGCCGAGGAAGAGCGCGAGGTCCCCGGGGACACCGTGGAGAGCACAGGGCGCCGCGGTGAGGAACAGGGGCCGTCGAAGCACTCGTACGACCTGGGCCCTCAAGGACCGTCCGGCCGTCCCAGCGGCGGCCGCACCGAACGGGCCCACACAGGTATCGATCCGCAGGAACCCGACAGCCCCACCTCGGGCCACTGACACCGAGGGGATCCGCCGCAACGGGGTCGCAGCCGCCGCGGACCACGCCTGGTCATTTGCCGGTGCTGCCGTAAAAGCGCGCGGTGGTGTGCGATCCGGTGCGCTGCTCCCGGCAGCGCTGCTCCCGGCCGGGCGGCGCGGGCGGCCGGGTGGGGGCAGGATCGGGGGATGGATGCTGTCGTGCAGCGCTACGCGCTGCTCCTGCCGGCCGAAGGCGTGGCGGTCATGCACGCCACGCCGCGGGTCGTGGTGGTGCACCGGACCTCAGACACGGTCGCGGGTCTGCCGGTTTACGAAGACCCGGACGGTGCGGTGCGCGCGGTGATCGAGCACCTCGGTGTCGCCCGCCTCCTGGACACCGACAGCGTCCCGACGGAGCAGCCGGTGACCGCCGTGGTCCTGCCATGACCCCACCCACAGGGCCCGCCCCCCAGCTGACCGTTCACACCCACGCACCCACCCCCGGATGCCGCGTGCTCACCCCGGCCGGCGACCTCGCCCAGGACACCGCACCCCACCTGCGCACCGAACTGCTCCAGGCGATCGAGGAGCCCGGCGTCACCACCGTCATCCTCGACTGCCACGCGATCGCCTTCTGCGACTTGGCCGGGATCCACCTCTTCCTCCGCGCCCGGCTGCTCGCCGAGCAGGCCGACGTCGACCTGCACCTGTCGGCACCACCGCCGCAGCTGCTCCGGCTTCTGGAGGTCACCGGGGCGGACCAGGTGCTCAAGATCGACCCTGGTCCGCCGGTGTAGCTGCGGCCGACTGCCCGTGCCTTCCCGGTCTGCCGGTTCTGCCGTGGCACAGGGTCCCGTCCTGCTACTGGACTCGTCGAGCGGGATCCGACCGGCGGCGGCCGTGGTCTCTCCCGTACCCGCGGCGGCCGCCCATCCCGAGCACTGGCGCCAGGCTCCGATGAGGTCTTCTGGCTGACCGGCAGGTGGGAGGCCGTCACCGGTTGGGGGACGGCCTCCCGGTGTCGGATGGGATGCTGACCGGTATGGGCGACGAACGCTGTTGCGGGCTGGTCTACGGAGCGAACCACCCCGACCCCGGCCCCCAGCCGGGCCGCGTCTACCGCGAACTATTGCCGCGTCAGACAACCTTTGCCCTGTTCTGGATACGGTGAGGCCGTGAGTGGAAGAGATCAGCCAGACCTGGACGAGATCGAGTTGTGGTTCTCTGCTGTGGCCGACGGACGCGTAAGCCGGGATGCAGCCGACCGGTGGGCCGGGCGTTGGTTCCTTGATGACGAATTGGAATGGGACGACCTGTCGCTGTGGGCGCTGGAGCGCCTCCACGGGGTCGATTTGCGGCCGGGGCCCGAGGAACCGTACCTGCACAACGACGAGCAGGTACGGGAGTGGCTGGAGGAGCTACGGCGGCGCCGCGCCAGGTAGCGCACAGCGAAGGCTCCTGTCCCCGTCCGCTCCTGACGCGAGGCTGTTGGTGCATGGCAGAACGAGTAAGGGTCCGTGAGGTTGATGATGGCGAGGGCGGCGGTTGTTGCGGATCGTCCGCAGGGGCACCGGGTCGGTGGTGACCTGGCGGCGGGCCCAGATGGTGCTGCTGTCGTGGTGCTGCTGCCAGCCCAGGGAATGCCCATGGCGAAGATCGCCTAGGTGACGTTCACCGGCGCGGACCGGGTCCGGGATGTGATCCACAACTTCAACGCGGACGGCTTCGAATCGCTCTACCGGAGGAGACACGCTGAACGGGTAATGCCGCCGGCGCGGTCGTGTTCGGGACAGTTCGGTGGCCAGGGCTAGGGAAGACGGGGGAAGGGGCAGGAGGACGCCTGGGCGACGATCTCGCCGGCCGTCGCGGGGCGGTCTTGTTCTCCGCCCCGGGTACAGGTGCGGCGGGCTGGGTGACGGCTGGGCCGGACGGCGCAGTACCCGTGGTCCGGGCTGCTGCGGCGGGTGAGGATCGCTGGGGCGAGAGGACCGGGCCGGGTGTGACGGCCGGGCAGGTCTTCTGCTCACCCGCACCCCGACAGGGCAGCGGCGACCGCCGCGTCCAGAGACGAGGAAATCCCCGTGACCGACCTGTGGAGCTACAGTCCCGCGTCGCAGTACACGCCCGGTGTGAACCTGACCGGGTTCAAGGTCGAGGCCACCGATGGCCACATCGGCAAGGTCGACGAGGCCACCGAGGAGGTCGGCTCCTCCTACATCGTGGTCGACACCGGGCCGTGGATCTTCGGCAAGCACGTCCTGCTGCCGGCGGGCACCATCATGCGCGTCGACACCAAGGACGAGAAGATCCACGTCAACCGCACCAAGGACCAGATCAAGCACGCCCCGGAGTACGACAAGGACATGCACCGCGGCGACAGCGGTTACCGCGACCGGATCGGCCAGTACTACGGCCAGGGTCACAGCTGACCAGTCTCCGTGCTGCGGCTCGTCATCGATGCCCGCCTCGGACACGACTGACGCCCGCCCACACCCCGCAACGCCGGAGGCCGCCATCCATAGGTGACGGCCTCCCTCGACTCCCGGTGCGCGGCGCTTTCTGGCTGCTCTGGAGTGGCCACGACGGTATCCGCACGCTCCATCACGGCGGCGGCCCGCGGCTGGGTGGAGAAGGACATCGACGGCCTGGTGTCGACGGCTGGGCCACTCTGGTGGAGGGCCGACTCGTCGTCACCCGGGACAGAGACGGCCGGATGCAGCCCGTCCTGCACGCCGAGCGTGGGAGGCAGGAGCGACGCTGCACGCCGCCTTCGCTCAGCACCCCGCCCACCCCGACGACGACCAGAGCAGCGACGAGGATGAGCCCGGCGGCCGGGAGCACCGCCTGCTCGGCGACATCCGCACCCGCATCCGCCGCCGGGCGGCCGGGCTCACCCTGGACGCCATCGACCAGGACCTGGCCGCTGCCCGGGACGAGCTACGGATCGCCGACCGGCACGCCGACACCGACGACGAGAGCGCCGTCGTCCGGGGTGCGTGCCGGCGGCCGCGAGGCGGATGGTTGCGATGTGGCTTATCGGCGTGGGAGCATGCCGCCGACCCGGGGGGAAGGCGCCTAATCCGGGCCGCACGGACGACTTGGCCGACCCCGGTGAGGAGCCCATGGACACGCAGCATGCCCATGCCGTCGGCATCCTCGGCACCGTCGGCCGCCCCGAGCGGCTCCTGGTCACCTGGGCCGAGCACCGGTATGTCACCGTGCCGCTGGACGACGACCAGGCACGCACCGTCGCGGCCGCCCTCCCCAGCCACTTCCCCCACGCGCCCCACCAGCCGCACCCCTCGCGCCAGCTCGTCCGGTGGCTGCTCCCGCCCCTGGACGTCACCCTCCATGTCGGCGATGGACCACCGCACTTCGCCCACCTCGGCCACGCCTGACACCGTCCGGGCGCCTTCGTGACCTGGCGGACCTGGTCCGGTCGCTGTGTACAGGCGGTCCCAGCCCGGCTCGCTGCACGCCCCCTCATAGGCTGGCCACCGGGGATCGGCTGCTATCGCCGCTCGACCGGGCGATTACCGCCGCCCACGGTCTTGCGGACCTCGGCGGACCAGCCTTCTTGTCCTGGTGATCCAGAGGATGGAGTGGTGAGGAATCCGATGACGAGGTCCGGCGAAGCGTCACCCGAGGATCGCGTCGGCTGCCTTCCTGAGCGAGCCCGGCTGTTCGGGGCGGTGCGGTGCCGTCGCACGGGCTTCCAGCATCCGGGCCCCGATCTCCTGGAGCTCCTTGCGGCCCAAGGCCTCGCGCACCTTGGGGAACCAGTCGTTCTCCTCCTCCTGGATGTGGTGGCCGACCGTCTCGATGAGCACGGTGGCCTTTGCGTCGAACCGTTCGTCGTCGGGCGTCATCGCATCGAGCTCGGCGCACAGGAGGTCGGCGACGTGGTGTTCCTCGTAAGACTCCAGGATGTCCCGCTCCAGGTCGGGAACGCGTTCGCGGACCGTCGGATACATGACCTCGTTCTCGATGTAGGCGTGAACCGTCAGCGCTTCCACGATCCGGCTCACGAGGTCCGCCTTGACCTCGGTCTTCTCCGCATCGGCGGACCCGAACTCCCGGAAGAGCCGGCGCACCTCTTTGTGATCCTCCTTGAGCAGAACGATGGCGTCGGTAGACATGTTCACTCCTCCATTCCAGGTTGGCCAGGTCGCGGGCCGGCCCCAGTGACCTTCGTCGCCGAGCCGGGCCCGGCCGTCAACGGTCAGCGACGGACCCGGTCATCGTCGTCCTCCTCAAAGTCCTCGTCGTACCCGTCGTCCTCCGGGTTGTCCTGGTCGTACCCGTCGTCCTCGGGGTTGTCCTCGTCCTCCTCGTCGTAGCCGTCCTCGGGCTCGTCCTCCTCGTCCTCACTCTGCTGGTCCTCCTGCTCCCGGTCGGCGTCCTCCTCGGACTCCCCTTCGTCGTCCTCCTGCCCGTCCTGATCGGTGGCCTCTTCCTCTTCTTCGAGGGCCTCGTCGTGGGTCTTGACGACCTCGCCGTCGCGGATCTCCCCGCGCCAGCCCTCGGCCTCGTCATTGGTGAGTGAGACGTAGCGCTGGAAGTTCTTGAAGTCCAGCCGCAGGCGGCGGCCTTGGGCACGCCAGATGTTCCCGGTCTTCTCGAAAAAGCCCGCCGGGTAGTACTCGACGACGAGAACGATGCGGGTGAGCGTGGGAGTGATCTCGTGGAAGCTGACCGCGCCACGGGTGCTCCCCTTCGCGCCTTCCGAGGTCCACACGATGCGCTCGTCCGGCACCTGTTCCTGGACGGTGGCCTTGAAACTGCGCTTGGAAGGCCCGACCTTGACCTTCCAGTCCGTGGTGACCTCGTCGCCCTGGGAAACGCTCTGCACACCCTTGGCGAAGCCGCTGAAGTCCTCGTACTTCGTCCAGTGGTCGTAGGCGGTGCGCAGGGGTACACCGACGTCCAGGGCCTCGATGATGTTCATCGGCTTCTTCCCGGACTTCCGCCCGGGCTTGCCGCCGCCGAATGCCCCCTTGACCTTGTCGACGACGTTGTCTTTGACGCTCTTCACCTTCTCCCCAGCGAAGGCCTTGAGCGGTGAGTCGCCCTGCAGCGCACGGGCGCCGACCTTGGGCAGAACGCCGCCGTTCTCGGCGGCCTCGCCGAGCTGACTCGTGAGGCCGGAGACCTGGTTGCCGGCCTTTTCGACCAGATTCTCGAGCTGGGCGCCGAGGTAGTGGACCGCTTCTTCCCGCAGCTTGTCGAAACCAGAGGTGTCGGCGGATCCACGGTCCTCCCGATCATTGGTGGCCATGGCCTACCTCCTGCGGGTCAAGCGCGAGGAGGGCGTGCCCGATGGGGTCTTCTTGGCCCCCGTCTTCGTGGCAGTGGTCTTCTTCGCGGGAGCGGGCGCCTTCGGTCCTCCGGCCTTTCTTGGCCGGGGCCTTGGGGGCGACCCGGGAGGCCCGACCGCCCGGGCGTTCACCGCGCGTAGTGCTGCGGCGCCGGGGAGCACGCTCCTTACGCGTCTCTTCCTCGTCCTCCTCCTCTTCCTCGTCCTCCGGCTCCTGGCCCTCTTCCTCGTCCTCCGGCTCCTGGTCCTCGGGCTTCGGCTTGCCGATGTTCAGGGTGCGATCACGCAGCGAGTCCGCGAGCTCCCCGACGCGCCGGTTGACCGCGGCGACCACCGCGCGCTTACCCGCCTCCAGCAGTTCCCCCCTGATCTGCTGGTTGAGTTCCGCAACCTGGGGTACCTCACCCAACTTCCGGAGCCCCTCGGTGGCAAGTTGCTGCGGATCGAGCCTGAACCGCCGGCCGGCGATGTACGTCGCGGCGGCGAACGCCAGCCGCCCCTTTTTCGCACGTCCGAGCACGTATCCGCCGGCGACCGCAGCAGCCACAGCGACCTTGGTGACGTTGTCCATGAGCTCTTCCCTTCAGGCCCTTGCTCTCCTGATCGGGCACTACGTCGAGGGGGCACACACGGCGCGAGGGCCCGTGCCCGCGACAGGAGCCAGGCGAGCGTACGTTGTTCCGACCGCGACACCATGCTCCCGGCGAACGCCGGAGATGCCCGATGTGCCCGCTGGAGCCTGATCCACCCCGGCGCATATGGTCGTCATGACGTTCCGTCACCCCCGGACTCAATCGGCCATGAGGTGGCTTCGCGGCACAACGCGCCTGCACCCTCGGACCTCGGAACCCCGAGCCGTACCTCCAGTCTGGGCAGTCAGCTCGGTGGGCGCATGCGAGGCATGGGACTCCCTGCGGCGGAGCCGTGTCTGCGAGCCGCGTCCTCGCCGGGTATCCGGAGGAGGTGTCGCGGGTCCTCCCGCACATCGGACATGCGCGGCTGCGCGCCGGGTCGGTCAGGGGAGAATGGCGGTCGGGAGTGAAGTCAGCGCTTGTGAGCGCAACCGAGACGCCTCCGATTTCGGAGCAGGCAGATGGCCGCAGGCAATGAGCACGGAACCCGGGCCCGTGGACCTGCCCGCGAAGGCTCCGGGAGTTCATGGCTCCGATCCGTGGGCAGTGTCCGGCTGGCCGCCGACCCGGGAGTCGCTTCAGGTTTCGTCGCGCGTGGGACAGCGTTGCTGGCGAATGGCCCGGAGGATGTCCTCGCTGGGGGCCCACAGACCGAGCGCTCCTCTTGCCGGAAGAGGCGCGGCAAGAGCCTGGATGTCAGCGAGTTCCCAGTGCCAGCTGTCACGGAATCTGTCGGCAACGGGTGAATCGAGGACCACGGGAAGCGGATCAGGACGACCACCGTGCGCTCCACGACGAAGCCCGTCACCTAGCTCCCGGACGGCATCGTGCTGACCGGTCGAGACCGCCGGCCGCGTTGAGCAGCGGCGCCGATGACACCGCGCGCCCGGCTGACCGGACCGGCTCGTGCGCCGGGTGGCCCGTTCGTGGCAGCGGCGGCGTCCCTGCGGCGCGGTCATGGCGGCTGAAGGAAGTGCGGCTCTTAGCGTGGTGCCCGGGTACGGCCCGGGGTAGCCGCACCCGCTTGGACGGAAGAGGGGGTAGAGCTTTGGGCGCGGAGCAGGATCGCGATGATCGAGTACGGCTACTTCCTGTCGTGTGAGGAGTTCACCCCGGCCGAGTTGATTGATCAGGCCCGTCGTGCCGGGGAGGCGGGGTTCACGAGGCTGGCGATCTCCGATCACTTCCATCCGTGGAACGACGCGCAGGGCAACAGCGCGTTCGTGTGGTCGATGATCGGCGCGCTGTCCCAGGCGGTGGACCTGCCGGTCACCACCCTGGTGACCTGCCCGACGGTGCGGCTGCACCCGGCGGTGACCGCGCAGGCCGCCGCCACCTCCAGCGTGCTGCTCGGCGGCCGGTTCGCCCTGGGTGTCGGGACGGGGGAGGCGCTGAACGAGCACTTCCACGGCGACGGGTGGCCGTCGTTCGAGGCGCGGGCCGAGATGCTGGAGGAAGCGATCGGCGTGATGCGCAAGCTGTTCACCGGCGAGCAGGTCAGCCACCGCGGCTGGCACTACACCGTAGACACCGCCCGTCTCTACAGCGCCCCTGAGCAGCCGCTGCCGGTCTATGTGTCCGCGTTCGGGCCGAAGGCCGCCGAGCTGGCCGGCCGGATCGGGGACGGCTTCGTCACCATGACCCCCGACGCCGACCTCGTGGGTGCCTTCCGTGACAGCGGCGGCGCGGGCAAGAAGGTGGTGGGCGGGGTGAAGGTGTGCTGGAACAGCAACCGGGACAAGGCCGTTGACGTCGTGCACCGGTTGTGGCCGAGCGAGCTGCTGCCCGGCGAACTCGCCCAGATCCTGCCGACCCCGGCGCACTTCGAGCAGGCCAGCGAGCTGGTCACCCGCGAGATGGTCGCCGACGCGGTCACCTGCGGCGACGTGGTGGAGGAGCACGTGGAGACGGTGCGCCCGCGCCGGGTTCGACGAGGTCTACGTCGGACAGATCGGCCCGGACCAGGAAGTGTTCTTCGACGCTTACCGGGAATTGGTCCTGCCCGCCCTTCGCGGCTGACTCCCGCTGCCCTCGTGTCAGGTCGGCTGGGCGGGTGGCGGTTCGCTGTCGGCGGCCCGGCGATCGGCGGTTGCTCGCGGCCCTGGTCGGCGAGCGCACGCAGTTCGTCAGCGCCGGCCCGGACGGCGTGCTGTGCGGGGCCGAGCAGGCCGGCGCCGCCAAGGTCATCGCCGCCGGGGCGGACGTCGCCGACGCGGCGGCCGCCGCCCAGCAGGCCGAGGACGAGCTCGGACCGATCGACGGGTGGGTCAACAGGGGCCGTCACACGCCGGTGGCCTGGTCGGTGAGCATCGCCACGAGACCGTCGCGGCCCGCAGTGCGCAGCCGGCGCAGCTGGCGCACGGCGCCGTTGCCCTGGCGCAGCAGGCGCTCCAGCACGGGGACGATGTGACGCCGGTCCGCACTCTTCTTGATGATCGGGTCGATGTGGTCCAGCAGGGCGGCCACCACGCTGGCGGCGTTGGTCAGCTGGCCGGAGAGCGGGTCGAACATCGTGCCCGTGCAGCCGTGCCGGGCGCTGTGCCACACGGTAGCCGCGAGAACCTCCTGCTCGACGGGCGGGATCACTTGTCCGGCGTCCGCGTCGCGGAGGGCTCGGGTGGCAAGGGCGCGCACGACGCCGGCGAGCATCACCGCTTCGTCGGGCCGCAGCTGGACGTCCATGGCGCGGATCTCGACGGTGGGGAAGTGCTCGGACAGGCGGATGTGCCAGTAGACCTGCCCGATGTCGCGGATCAGCCCGCCCTCGACCAGTGCCCGGGTGCGACGGTCGTAGTCGTCGGCGCCGACGAAGAACGGCGGCGGTCCACTGACGGGCCAACGGCCGAAGACGAGAGTGCGCCAGCTTGCGAACCCGGTGTCCCTGTTCTGCCACAGCGGTGAATTCGCCGCGAGCGCGATCAGCAGGGGCAGCCAGGCACGCAGCCCGTTCATCACGGTGACGCCGGCGCCGCGGTCGGGGATGCCGAGGTGGACGTGCATGCCGGTGATCAGCTGCTCGTCGGTGAGCAGCCGGGTCTCGGCGTGCATGGCGCGGTAGCGGGCGGTGTCGGTCACCGGGACCGGCAGACGATCGGTGAACGGTGCCGCACCGCACGTGGCCAGGCAGCAGCCCTCCTGCCGGGCGGCCTCACCGAGAGCCAGCCGCATCCGCAGCAAATGCCCGCCAGCCTCCTCCAGCTCACGGCAGACGGGGGTGGCGACCTCCAATTGCGCCTGGAGCAGTTCGCGCTGGACCTCGCCGCGCTTCAGCGAGGGTTGGAGACGGGCGGCCTGGCGGACCTGGGCGGCGCGGGCCACCGGGCGCCCGGTGGCCGCATCGAGCAGGAGGTACTCCTCTTCGATGCCGAGGGTCAGCATGCTGCACAGGTACCCGCGCGCGCCGCGCGCATGCGGTCACCGCAGAGAGCCGCCGCCGCCGTGGGCGGCCTTGCGGTGCCGGGGCGGGTACGCGGATGCTGTCTCGGCTGGCTGGGCTGGGCAATCAGGTGGCGGCTGCTCGCGCGCCGGTCCCATGGCGCCGGGAGAGCGGTTCACGCAATGCAGCAGGACATCGCGGAACGGCCAGGGCAGCGACTGCTGGAGGACGCACACCCAGGCGCGGCCCACTCCAGCGCGGCGGGCAGTTCGCCCGGGACCTGGTCCTCGCCCTTGGTGTAGCCGTCATCGTCCTCCTGATCCAGACCGGCCACCGGGTCGGCGATGGTGGCGTAGGCATCCAGGTCCCTCGAGTGCAACCTGCAGTCGCCGATCGTCCTCTCCAACGTCGGCACCGCCGCATGATCGGGTGCACACTGGAGAGAGTTGGTGGTCGTGTCGCCGGCGTTGGGCGGAGAATACCAGGCCGTCTCGGGGGCAGTGCCACCAGCTTCCTCCGGCGAGGAGGGAGCGAGGGCGGCGGAAAAGGCGTCCGGCCGCCCTCCGCTGCGCCGCATGCGCTGCCGAACGGGCTGACCTGTGCTGGGGTTCGTCGGCGTGGGCGGTGAGTTCCGCCCCGGGCGCATAGGTCGCCCGGGGCGGCCAGCCGCTGGTGAGCTCCGGACACGACGTGTCAACGGATATCCCCAAGCCCCAAATCCTTCCACCTTTCCGGTATATTCCATATCAGATCATTATCTGTTATGCGGTGCGATGAGTTGTCACCTATTCGGCTCAGACTGGGTTGGGCGCGGCCTTGCCTCGTGACCTGGCCATCGTGGGGCGGCGCCCGCTGCTGATCACGGCCGGTTCGGTCGTGCTTGCTGCGGGGTGCGGCCGGAACCCGGCAAGTCAGCCGTCCGCGCGGGCGATGCCGCAGGGCACCCCCGCGGCGTCGACGGTCGGACAAGTGGCCATTGCGCCTGTGCTGGAGGCCGCCGCCCACGCCGACGGTCTCCAGGTGTGATGCCCTCGTGGCTCTTCCCTGGCCCGCGCGGCAGCCACGAGGGTGTGTCGAGGTGTCATATAGGGCTGGCCGGACTGGTCCTCACATCGCGAAGCGTGTCCCCAGAGGGGGAGGGGAACACGCAGCCCATGGGATTGTTCCGAAGAGAACGCGGTGAACAAGCCGACCGGGCTGCTCGCCGCCCGGCTGAGGCCGCGAACGAAGGCCCGGATACACCGACGCGGGTACCGGCCCGCGGCTGGCTCGGGGTGCTCAAGCGGACCGGGCGGGAGTTCATCGATGACGAGTTGCCGGACCGGGCCGCCGCGCTGACGTACTACGGGGTGCTGGCGGTGTTCCCGGCGCTGCTGGTGCTGGTGGCGGTGCTCGGGTTGGTCGGTTCGTCGGTTACCAACGCGGTGCTGGATAACTTGCAGAAGCTCGCCCCCGGATCGGCGCGCGAGATCCTGCGCAGCGCGGTCGGGCAGTTGCAGGCTGGCCGCGGCACGGGTGGGGTGCTGGCGGTGGTGGGTCTGGCTGGTTCGCTGTGGTCGGCGTCCGGGTACATTGCGGCGTTCATCCGGGCGGCGAACGCGGTGTATGACATCCGCGAGGGCCGGCCGGTGTGGAAGACCACGCCGCTGCGGGTCGGGTTGACGCTGCTGATGATGGTGCTGCTGATCGCCAGCGCCGTGATTGTGGTGTTCACCGGCCCGTTGGCCGAGCGGGCCGGGGATGTTCTCGGGCTCGGTCGCACTGCGGTGACGGTTTGGTCGATCGCGAAGTGGCCGGTGCTGGTGGCGCTGGTGTCGTTCATGATCGCTTTGTTGTACTGGGCGGCGCCCAATGTGCGCGGCCGGGGCTTTCGCTGGGTCTCGCCGGGCAGTGTGCTGGCGGTGCTGCTGTGGCTGGTCCTGTCCGGTGGTTTCGCCGCGTATGTGGCGAACTTCGGTTCCTACAACCGGGCCTACGGGACCCTTGCCGGGGTGATCGTGTTCCTGGTGTGGCTGTGGCTGTCCAACCTCGCCATTCTGCTCGGTCTGGAGTTCGATGCCGAGGTGGCCCGCGAGCGGGCCATCGAGGGCGGCATGCCGCCGGGCGAGGATCCGTACGTACCGCCGCGCGACACCCGCACCTGGCCGGACGACGAGGACGGCGGCGGCCGAGGCTGACAAGCGCTCGCCGGCGCCGCCGAGGTGCGGTGCCCTGGCAGGGTGGCCGGGTGACCCGTGCCGTCCGGGTGTTCGCCCTCGGCCCGAGCGGGGAACGGATGGCCGCCGGCGCGGTCTGGGAGCCGCGCACTGGGACAGACCAGGACCTTGAGGAAAGGCGCACGGGTATGGGACACAGCGGGAACGTCATCGCGGAGCTGACCGGCGACCACCGCGAGGTGGAGGAGCTGTTCGAGCGGATCAAGGACCTGCCCGCCGGCGACGAGCGCCGCCGCGAGATCGCGGACGAGTTCACGATCGAGCTGGTGCGGCACTCCGTCGCCGAGGAGCAGTACCTCTACCCCGCAGTGCGCGAGCACGTGCCCGGCGGTGGGAAGTTGGCGGACAAGGAGATCGCCGACCACGCCAGGGTCGAGCAGCTCCTGAAGGACCTCGAAGGCACCGATGTGGGCGACGCTCGGTTCGACGTCCTCGTGGCCCGGGTGATCGGCGAGGTCAGCGAGCACGTGCGCGACGAGGAGGACCGGCTCTTCCCCGCCCTGGCCGAGGTCTGCTCGCCCCAGTACCTGGACGAGCTCGGCGACAGGATCCGCACCGCGAAGAAGATGGCGCCCACTCGCCCCCACCCCTCCGCCCCCGACACCCCGCCCGCCAACAAGCTCCTCGCCCCGGGCGCCGGCCTGGTCGACCGCGCCCGCGACTTCGTCACCGGCCGCGGCAAGTCCTAACCCGGCCCGCCCGGGCCCGTGCCCGGTCGGCGCCCTGGTCGAACACCGGACAGCACGGCGGCGTACGACCTCACACCCGTTGGTCCGTGCACCGCCCAGTTGGACCCCAGCTTCCGCATCGCCCATCCCCCGGCGCTGATCCGCTGCTCGGTGACCACCCCGCAGGGCCTGCACACCACGTGTCGTTGTGGACGTGTCTGTCCGCGCGCCCTGGCGGCCGCCGCGGTTGCTGGGGCGGCCGCCAGGCGCTCGCGATCGCGATGCCGCCCACCAGGCCCGGCAGACCGCTGACGTCGCGCACCGCCGCCCAGCCTCTCTACACCGCCCTCGCCCGCGCCGGCCTCTACACCCTGACCGCCGACGACCACCAGGCCGTCCGCGAACTCACTCGAGCGCACCCGCACCGCGGCGCTCGCACTGCGCGGCGAGCAGGTCCCGCCCGCCCGGCGCGTGGTACGCCGCAGCCGCTTCTGACCCTTCGCCTGGCTGAGCAGTAGCCAGGCGCACTGCACGCAGGCCCCGGACAGAAGTCCGGGGCCTGCACTGTTGCGGCCTGGGCCGACCGCCGGAGTCTGGTGCAAGCAGGTGGCGATCGGTCAAGGCGACGCTCCCCCCGCGGGCAATGGTGTGTGCGGGAGGATCAGCCTGATCCTGTCACCCCGTCCGCTCCCGGCCTCGCCCGCCCCAGCCCAGGATCGGGTGGGCGGTGATGCTCGTATGGATGTCAAGCAGCGGTTGTGAGCTGCTTGGTGGTAGTGCTGCGTGTGGTGGTCAGGAGCTGGTAGATCTCGCGGGCAATGAACCGCTTGAGGCAGCGGATGATCTCCTTCTTCGAGAGGCCTTCCTTGGTCCTGCGCTGCATGTACTGACGGGCTGCGGTCCGCCAAGCTGAATGCCTGCGCCCGCTACTGCTCCGCTGCCGCCATCAACCGCCGGAACCACCGTCCCCGGGGCCCCGGGCTCCGCCGGAGGCGCCCGCCGGGCCGACTGCACAGCCAGCCCGGCGAAGCGCGCGTTCAGACGGCTTGCCCGGGGTCAGAGGCGGCTGCGGCGCACCGCCGGTCTGGCGGGCGGGACCTGCTCGCCGCGCAGTGCGGACGTGGCGGCCAGTCCGAGGGCCATAGCGCCGGTGCCGGGCTTCAGGGCTCCGATCCGTGGGCAGTGTCCGGTTGGCAGCCGAGCCGGGAGTCGCTTCTGGTTTCGTCGCGCGTGGGACAGTGCTGCTGGTGAATGGCCCGGAGGATGTCCTCGCTGGGGGTCCACAGGCCGAGCGCTCCTCTTGCGGGAAGAGGCACGGCAAGAGCCTGGACGGCGGCGAGTTCCCAGTGCCAGCTGTCACGGAATCCCCATTCGGGGCAACAGCCTTCGGTGGCTCGGTGGCAGCCGACGAGTTGCGCGCTGCCGATGACGGCGCCTCTCTCGTCCGGCCAATCGGGGTCCGCTGGCGGGAGTAGGCCCTCGTAGGTGGCCAGGCCGGCGTGGATGAGGAGCAGGCCGCGGTACTTGGTGGGGCGGGGGCGGTTCTCGATCCGTTTCGGGCCGTACACGATGGCGTCGGCGTAGGGCTGGCGCACGGTGAGGGCCCTTACGGTGGTCATAGGTGCTGTCCTTCGCAGTCTGTGTGTTCGCCGCCGGTGCCGGTGTGGGGCAGGTAGCAGCCGTTGTGGCTGCTGTCCTGATCCTGGCGGTCGGAACGTCGCTGCTGTTCGTCGACGGTGATGGCGGCGGGCAGCAGGAGAGCGAACCCCGAGTGTGGCGTGCGTGAGCTGCAGATCACCCGCTGCGCCGACCGTTCGCTCACTCGCTCACTCGCTCACTCGCTCACTCCCGCGCCCCCGCGCCCTCGCCTTCGGGGCCGTGGATGCGATGACCGCCCAGCTTGACCGCACGGCGCTCGTCCTCGTAGGTGTCGAGCAGAAGCGGGTCGGCGCCTTTGAGGACGGCGGCGAGCTTCCAGCCGAGGTTGTAGGCGTCCTGGGCGCCGGTGTTCATGCCCTGGCCGCCGGTTGGTGAGTGGATGTGCGCTGCGTCTCCGGCCAGGAAGATCCGACCGGCGCGGTAGTGGTCGGCCAGCATCACGTTGACCTTGTAGAGGGAGAGCCATTCGACGTCCTGGATGTCCACCCCGGTACGCCGTCGCGGGTGGCGAAGATGCGGCGGAACAGGTCCAGGGACGGCGCTTCGGGCTCGGCCTGGTCGGCGGGGATGGACGCCTGGAACTGCCACAGGTCGGTGCCGGGCAGGGGGAACAGCGACAGCAGGCCGCCCTCCGCGCTGGGCCACAGGTGCTGGCAGTGCCGGGAGAGCCCGGTCACGCGCACATCGCCCAGGTGTCAACGCTGGTCCGGGTGCGAGGTGCCGTGCAGATCGATGCCGGCCAGCGAGCGGACGGTGCTGCGTCCGCCGTCCGTGCCCACCGCGTACCGGGCGCGCACGATGCTGTGTCCGACTGGTGTCTCGACGGTGGCGGTGACGCCGTCCGCCTGCCCAGACCCGACCCTCGTCCCGCCGCCCGTCGGGCCGCCGCCCTCGGGGCTGCTGCCCGCACACCGTGGAGCGGCCCGCCCCCCGTCTCGACGTCGTCCCGGCCGCTGCCCTGGGGGGTAGGTGTTTTTACCGGGGTGAAGGCATATGGCCCGGCCCGACAAAATCAGGGTAGGGGTGCTCAGTGGTGGCGGAGGCTGTTCTCCTCCTGTTCGTCGAAGGCGCGGCGGGCGTGCTCGATGGCGGGCAGGTGCGCGTCGGCCCAGGCCAGCAGGACGTCCACTGGGTGGCGCAGGGTCTTGCCGAGCGGGGTGATCCGGTAGGTGACCGCCACCGGGCGTGTGGCGGTCACCTCGCGTTCGACCACGCCGTTGCGCTCCAGCCGGCGCAGGGTCGCCGTTATGGACTTCTGTGTGACGGCGGGGATCGCCCGGCGCAACTCGTTGAAGCGGCAAGGGCGTTCGCAGAGTCGGTCGAGTACGGCGAGCGACCACTTGTCCAGTACCTGGTCGAGCAGTTCGCGGTGCGGGGCGTCGATGCGCAGCCCGGCGGGATCGGCGGTATCCACGGCGAAACCTGGTCTCGTTGAAGTGTCTTCAGGACGCTAAGTATGTTTCGGATACGCATCGAGGCGTCAAGAGGGATGCCCTGGCGGCACCTTCCCGCAGTCCAGCAGTCCGTCCGTGAACAGGAGAAACCACCTTGACCGTTCGGCATTTCACTCCACAAGGCATGCTGCAGCCCGCCCCGTACCATCACGTCGCCGTCGGCACCGGCACCCGCCACATCCACGTCAGCGGGCAGGTCGCCCGCCTGGCTGACGGGACGCCGGTGGCGCCCGACGACTTGGCGGGACAGGTTGCCCAGGCGCTGCGCAACACCGCTGTCGGCCTGGCCGGCGCCGGCGCCTCGTTCGCGGACGTGCTCCGGCTGACGTTCTACGTGACCCACTGGCACCCCGGACTGATCGGCCCGTTCATGGCCGGCGTGGAGGCCGTCGCCGAGGAGATCGGGCTGCCGCTGCCGATGCCCCCGGCCTCGCTCATCGGTGTCGAGCACCTCTTCGAGCCCGACATCCTCGTGGAGGTCGAGGCGACCGCACTGCTCGACTGACCCCGCCGGTCGCGCACGCTTCCGCCGGGTCCGGGGTCGCGGAGACCGCCGGGCGACGGGCCCGCCGACGCCGCATGGCGCTGTGGCCTTGCCCGTCGGGCGGCTGTGCCGACAGCCGCGGGAGCCATTCCGTCAGGAGCTGCTGCTCGGCGTTGCTGAGGGCGCTCTGGCCACCTGCGCGGAAGGCGTGGCGGACGGTGTTGAAACGAGGGTCACCTATTAAACGTCCCCACGCGCCCTTCAGGACGGTTCATATCGAGCCGCCATCGAGCAATTGGCGGCCGAGGGCTTCCCTCCAACGACGAGTTGCTCGGGTGGCTGTCCGCGTATACGGCCGCATCGACTTTTTTGGCCGCTATTGCCTCAGTCCGGCCGCCGGTTTCGGGGCTGTGGCAGCTGCGTGACCCGCACGGAGACGGTGAGGGTGGATAGCCCGCCGGCTCCTTGCTGGGAGCGCCCACTGCATTCATGCCGCTCCCTCCTGGCCCGTGACGTTCACGTTGTCGGTCGAGGCGGCATGCTCGGCCGGCGTGGTGAGGTGCCCGGCCGCGTCCAGGGTTTCCCGAATGTGCTGGGCGAGGGTGTGCCGGTTGGGGTCGTTGACCCAACGTTCGTAGGCGACCTTGAACGCGGCGATCCCGATCTCCGCTACGAGTGGTGCGGTGGTGGGGTCCAGACCGCGTTCGCGCAGCGCCTGGGTGAGCGTGGCGGCGAGCGCGGCGAGTTTGGCCAGTTCGCGTTCCTGGAGTTCGGGGTTGGCGGCTATGACTGTCTGGCGCTCTCGTACCAGGTGCTCGCGCTCTTCGTAGACGGGGGTGGCTTCGATCAGAGCGTGGGTGACCACCTCCAGCGGCGGGAGCAAGGCAGGAGCGGTGGCCGTGGCGTTCGCGAGGATGGCAGGGAGGGGATTGGCGCTGGGGAAGAGCACCTCCCTCTTGTCGGCGAAATGCCGGTAGAAGGTCCGTTCGGTGAGCCCGGCGCGGCCAGCGATCTCCCCGACGGTGGTCGCGTCGAAGCCCTTGAGGTTGTAGAGCTCCAGCGCCGCCTTCTCCAGGCGGCCTCGTGCGTCGGGTTTCCATCGGCTCATACTGCGACCCTATACCGCGATGACAGCCCCTGACATCAGAGTGATGACAGGGGCTGTCATCGGCGCTACGGTGATGTCACAAACTGACATCAGGGCTCTCCTCTCCGATGGGGAGCCCGCAGCAGGAAGGCGCACATCATGCGCGTATTCGCTACTGGAGCCTCCGGACACATCGGCTCCGCCCTGGTTCCCGAACTCCTCGCAGCGGGACACCAGGTCGTAGGCCTGAGCCGCTCGGACAAGTCCGCCACGGCGTTGAGGGCTGCCGGTGCCGAGGTCCACCGAGGCGACCTCGACGATCTCGACGGCCTCGCCGAGGCTGCAGCCAAGGCTGACGGCGTCATCCACCTGGCCTTCAAGCACGACGCCATGTTCGCAGGCGACTTCGACGGCGCGGTCGCAGCCGATGTGCGCGCCCTCGAGGCGCTCGGGGCCGCGCTCGCTGGCACCGGCAAGCCTCTGGTGACCACCTCGGGAACAGTGCTGTTCGCCTTCGCGGGACTGCCTGACGCCCTCACAGAGGACCACGCGCTCGACGCGGGCCCACGGATCGACGCCGAGAACGCGGCGGTCGCACTCGCACAGCGCGGCATCCGCTCGTCCGTCGTCCGGCTCGCCCCGACCGTGCACAGCACGCTCGACCACAACGGCTTCATCCCGACCTTCATCTCCATCGCCCGGTCGAAGGGCTTCGCCGCCTATGTCGGCGACGGGGCCAACCGTTGGCCCGCCGTGCACACGCTGGATGCGGCACGCCTGTACCGGCTGGCGCTGGAATCCGCGCCGGCGGGGTCACGGCTCCACGCAGTCGGCGACGAGGGGATCACCTTCCGCCAGATCGCCGAGAGCATTGGTCGCGGGCTGAACCTGCCCGTGGTCAGCATCCCGTCGACGGAGGCCGAGGCCCACTTCGGCTTCCTGAGCACCCACGCCCAGGCCGACAACCCGTCCTCGAGCACACTGACCCAGGACCTCCTCGGCTGGAAGCCCGTCCAGCCCGGCCTCATCGAGGACCTCGGCCAGGGCCACTACTTCGACGCCCCGACGACCACCACGAACTGAGCCCCCACCAGCTCCATCCCATCCCATCCCATTCCAGGCCGGGGTGGCCGATCCCCAGCCGCCCCGGCCCGCTCGAAGACCTGGAGTGCGGCGACTGCCCCGCCAACCAGCGGCCTGACCACCCCCCATGCCTTCGACGCAGAACCACCCCTAGCAGGAAGAACCATGCCCCGCTCCCGCCCCGCGATCGACAGCGAACTCGCCGCAGCGCTCCAGACCATGGCGATCGGCCCGAACGGCGTCTTCGACCTCACCGACATTCCCGCGACCCGTCAGGCCGCCCGCGCACTCGCCGAATCCATCGCCAGCACCATCCCCGACGAACCCACCGTCACTACCGAGGAGACCCAGGCGCCGCGCGCCGAAGGACCCGACGTCCCGATCGTCCTGCTGCGTCCGCAGAACGCGTCCGGGACGGTGCCGGCCCTCGTGTGGTTCCACGGCGGCGGGCAGGTGCTCGGCTTCGCCGCGCAGGACACCCCCTGGCTCAAGCCGCTGTCCGCGGCACTCGGCTGCGCCATTGCCAGCGTCGACTATCGGCTGGCCCCGGAAACCCCCGCGCCCGGCGCCGCCGAGGACGGATACACCGCCTACCGGTGGATCAGCGACAACGCCGCCGATCTCGGCCTCGACCCCACCCGGATCGGCCTGGCCGGCCAGAGCGGTGGCGGAGGTGTTGCCGCTGCCACCGCCCTTCTGATCCGTGACCGCGGCGCAGCCACCCCCCTGTTCCAGCTGCTGATGTACCCGATGCTTGACGACCGCAACACCACCGACTCCAGCCGCTCGATCACCGACATCGGCATCTGGGACCGCTCGACCAACCTCATGGCCTGGCAGGCAATCCTCGGGGACCGCGCTGGCACCGACGACATCACGCCCTACAGCGCCGCCGGCCGGGCGACCGACCTCGCCGGTCTGCCCACGACCTTCATCGGCGTCGGTGAACTCGACGTCTTCCGCGACGAGAACCTAGACTACGCCGCCCGCCTGCGCGCCCACGGCGTCCCCGTCGAGCTCCACCTCTACCCCGGCGCCTACCAGGCCTTCGACATGTTCGCCCCGCAGTCCCGCCTCGCGCAAAGCTTCCACCACACCCTGAACGACTACCTCCTCCGGCTCTTCATGAAGGCCCCAGCCACGCCGACTGCTTCGTAACAAGGGCTGGAACCGTCCCACATCAAGGGGAACACCAGCCTCACCGCCGCCCGCTGGGATACCTCCTCCGTCCTGGCCGCCCTCCCGCCCCGTGGCTACGCGCTGCTGTTCGGCTGCGCCGACCTCACCCCGCCGCCGCCTGAAGCGAGCCCGCCGGACCGGCACCGCAGCGCGCCCGCACCACGGATCCGCCGACCCTGGCGGGCTTCGTCGAGGCTGGCGTTGCCGAGCGGCGTGGTGCGGCGTTAGCCCGGAATGAGGGCCTCACCGCGACTCATTTCCTCTCAGGGCCGGATGGCGCGCACTCGGGCACGGGCTAGTGCTGTCGTGGGGCGGTGGCTGGCGGCGAACGTGCGGGTGCGATGGAGCGAGCACGGGGCCGGGACCCACCCGCCCCGCGACCGGGCCCGCTACCGCGCGAACCCCGAGACACGCGCTCGGCGCCGCGTTCACCGCGGTCCGGGCGGCTCGTCGCCCGCCCACCGGAGCACATCCGGCCGGGCCATGGTGAACAGCATTTTCGGATATGTCATCTCGGGCGGTGCGGCGGCTGGCCGGGTGGGCTCTCGCCGAGTGCTCGCGCGGAGCGCGTTCGCCGCCAGCCACCGGCCCACAATGGCCCGCACCCATGTCCGAGAGCGCACCATCGAGTGCGACTGACTGCTGTAGATGTCACCGGTCGGGCTCTCTGACCTGGGGAGGTGTCAGTTTCTCTCAGCACAGCCGCGACTGGACCGACAAGTCTTGTTGCCACACACGTACGGGGCGGTGCTCCTGCACGCCAGCCGTGCCAGTGGGGTGGGGGCCCGTGCCAGGACTGCGGCAGTCGGCCCGTTGTCGCGGGCCGGACAGAGGATGCGGCGCCTGATTCCGGACGATCGCGTGGGCGCGTGCGTTGGTGGCCGCCCGGGTAAGGGGGCACGCTGGTAGTGACATCGCCGACAGGAAGGCGGGCCCGCACCCGCCCGTGGCCCGGTGCCCCGAATGTGTGGCCCGGTGAAACGTGAAGGAGGTCTCCGTTGATCCAGGTGGGCGACATCCGTGAATGGCGCACCCACGACGTCGTCGACCCGGACGGCCACAAGATCGGCACCCTTGAGGCGATCTACGTCGGCACCGGCACCGATGCGCCGTCCATGGCCACCGTCCAGATCGGCCTGCCCACCCGCCACCGCCTGGTCTTCGTCCCCCTGGACGGCGCCACCGTGGGCCCCGGCTACCTGAAGGCCAGCTACGCGAAGGCCCTCGTGAGGGACTGCCCCGCGATCGGCACCGACGACATCCTGCCCGCCGACGACGAGGCCGCGATCTTCGAGCACCATGGCTTGGCCTATACGCCGGGCGCCGGCGGCGAACGCCGCCTCGCCCGTCCCTGAACACCGGCCACACCCGAGGGAGGCCACCATGGCTCTGTTCCTGCTCGTGGTCGTCATCGCGATCGTGCTCGGCATCGTCGGCACGGTCGTCCACGGCCTGCTCTACCTTCTGGTCATCGGGATCGTCCTGTTCGTCGCCGACCTGCTCTTCTTCGGGAGCTGCTTCACCCGCCGCGGCCGCGCACACCGCTGATGAGCCACGAAGCGGACACCTGGGCCCTGGGCTGCCGTCACACGGCCGGGCTCAGCCCGCCACCTGTCTGGGCGTGCCCGCCGAAGGCACCCGCTCGTTGGGCCGAGGGTGACGACACCCACGCCCTGTGCGGCCGGGATCCCGGACGCGGCCACCGACCAGCCGGGTGCGGACGCGCCGATCTACCGCGCGCTGGCCGGCATCTGGCGGGCGGCTGGACGCACCGTGCCGGGCCAGCCCGATCCGTGTGGGACGCGCTGACCCAGCCCACCACAGCCACTGCCGCAGGCACGCCAGGACGACACCGTGCCCAGGACCGGCGGCCGACCGGATCGCCCTGCGACGACGGCGGCAGGAGCCGTTCCAGTGACATCTGACAGCACCGAAGGCCGTCACGAGACGCCCCAGGAACGGGCCGACCGCCTCTGGAGCGAGATGCTTCAAGAGGTACGTGTGGCCCAGACCGGCGCACAGATCCTATTCGGCTTCCTCCTCAGCGTCACCTTCACCCCCCGCTTCGCCACCTTGCCCCCCTTCGACAAGTCCCTCTACGACACAGCCGTCGTGCTGGGCGCCATCGCCACCGGCACCCTCGTCGCACCCGTCGCCTTCCACCGCTTCCTGGCCGGACACGGCATGAAACCCGAACTGGTCCGCGTCGCCTCCCGCCTCATCACCACCGGCCTGGCTGCCCTCGCCCTGACCATCAGCGTCGCGCTCCTGCTCCTGCTACGCACCTCCACCGGCAACGCGACGCTGGCATGGATCCTCAGCGCCGGCGTGCTGCTCTGGTTCGTGACCACGTGGCTGGTCCTGCCCCAGGTGGTACTGCGCCGCACCGCCGCACGTAGGCGCGCCCGAGGCGCAGGTTCCGGAAAGCCCGGCAGCTGACGGCCGTCGGCCCTGGGGCCGTACCGCCCGGCCACCGAAGGCGGCGCCATGCCGCCCCGTCGACTCGTCCCCGGCGCACCCGATACGCGCGGCGCCCCCGGGAAGTCGCCGGGCCGCCCCGGCAGAGTGGACGGCTGCCTGTCCTACCAGTAGTGGCGGCGGCCGGCGACCTCGTGCCCGACTGCACCCATGATCCACAGGACGAGGCCGATGACGGCCAGGATGATGCCGATGGTCCACAGATGCCGATTCCAGTGACGAAACCGATGATCAGGAGGATGGCTCCGAGGACGATCGCGATGACCTCCGAACGTGCCCCCTGGTTGGTCCTGCGCCAAGGGCGCAGGAAGTGGTGCGCCTGCCCTATGCCGGCTACGCCCGTGCGCAACGGGGGCGCGGCGGCCAGGCCGGTGAGGAGGATGTCGAGACTGCGGCCGAGTTCGGCGGCGCCGCCTAAACCGGGGATCTGCTGGGCAGCCCTGGTGTTCATCGCTTCGACGGCTTCGTCGCGGGTGATGCCGTCGAGGTAGGGGCAGCCGCCGCCAAGCGGCGTACCAGGGCTCCTGCGGTTCGTCCAGGCCGTAGCGGTGAAGCGGCCCAAACGGGGCGCGGTGGACACTAGTCCAGCCCGGGAATTGACTGTAGCCACGCGGCGCCGATCCGGACGGGGGCGTCCTGACCGGTGGTTCTCGGCCTCGTCCTCCTGCCGTCGCGCCCCGGCGCCGGGACCGCGCCCGGACGGCCAGCCTCACTTCGACCTGCAGAGCTTCGGTGAGCCAGCACTCTGCTGGCCACGCCTTTCTTCGGGCGCGGAACCGGGCGCCGAGGCCCGCGCCGGTCCGGTCGCAGGCAGCCCACGAAGGGAGCCAGTCATGGATATCGGCAAGAAGGCCGCCCACGAGGCCGAAGCGGCCAAGGGCGGCGTGAAGAAGACCGTCGGACGTGCCACCGGTGACCATGCCGTCGAGGTGGAAGGCCGGGGCAGGTCGGCGCCAAGGTCAACGACGCGTTCAAGCACTGAGCGCCCGGCCCCGCGGCCGGGTCCCATCCGGGGACCCGCGCGGCCACGGCGCAGAAGGCCGTGAATTCCCTGCGGACTCGACTGCCAGCGAGAGCCGGGGCCGCCGGCGTGAATCGAGGAACGATCATGGTGAAGGTTCTGCTGATACTGCTGTGCCTAGTCCTGCCGTGGCTCGCGGTCCTGATCAAGGACGGTCCGAGCATGAAGGTGCTGTGGGCGTTCCTCCTGCAGCTGTGCGGCCACGTGCCCGGCGTCGTCTACGGCATCTACCAGGTCGTCCAGGACTGATCGCGGCCGGATCCGTCGGCATCCACACTGCGGATGTGCGGACCTGTATAGGCCGCTCACCGGTCGGGCAGGCTCAGCCCCCGGAGACGGGCGGTCCGCTGCTAGCTAGTCGCCGTCTCGTGGGTGCCTCAGCGCAGCCCGGCGCCTTCGCCGAGGAGTTCCGCCAGCCGCCGCCGGTGGAGGGAGGCGATGCCGTCGAGGAGATCGGGGTGGCGCAGCAGGGCGGCGGCTTCGATGTCGCGCTCGCCGGGATTTGTGAGCCGGCCGAGTCCGGTTTCGGTGTCGTGTTCGGTGCTGGCGAGGGCCCGGTGGACGTGTGCGGCCAGGTCTGGGTCGGCGAGTAGGCAGGCAGCCCAGCTGACGACCGTCTCGTCCACCCAGGTCCGCCAGGCGGTGTCGGTGTCGTCGGGGTGCGGCTCGCTTGCGGTGAGCCAGTCTAGGCGGGCCGATCCGCTGGGGGCGAGCAGGTGGAGCAGTTGAACGTCCATAGCCGTGGGGTAGCACAGGGCAGCGGCGAGGGCGGTGGCCTGGCGGGCCTGGGCCTCGGCCAGGGCCCGGCTGAGCGCGCCCGCCGACGGTGGGAAGGCAGCCAGGAGCCACCGGGTGGAGGCGGCTATGACGGGAGTCAGGTCGGTGGACACGGGTGGTCGGTCCCTCTCGGGCGTGCCCGCCTGAAACCAGTCTGGTTGGACGCGAGCCTGTGGCGCGGAGCCGCGCTGCCCCGCTCGTGGCCGACCAGTGTAGGCACCCGCGACGTCCGGACGGCATGACGCGCGTCACTGCTGTCCGAACGGGCATCCGGGGCCGAGCCGGCGCCGCGCCGTTCGAGGTCAGGACTTGCCGCGGCCGGTGACGGAGTCGCGGGCCCGGTCGACCAGACCGACACCCGGGGCGAGGAGCTTGCTGGCCGCCGGGGTGTCCGGGGCGGCGGGGTGCGGGCGTGTCGGAGCCATCGCCTTGGCCCGGCGGATCTTGTCACCCAGGTCGTCCAGCTGCTCGGCGGTACAGGCCCGGCGCAGCATCGGGAAGAGGTTGTTCTCCTCGTCTTGGACGTGGGCGGCGACCTCGTCCATGAGCTGCTGCAGCAGCGGGCTCATCTGCGGGTCGTCGGTGCGGGTGTTCTCCAGCATCTTGAGGAGCTTCTCGACGCGGCCGTGGTCGGCGAGCTCCTTGTCGGCGAGCCGGTCGCCGCCCTCGATGTGCTCGCGAACGGCCGGGTACAGGTACTGCTCCTCGGCGACCGAGTGCCGCACCAGTTCGATGGTGACGTCGTCGACGGCGTCGCGCAGCTGCTGGCCGCCGCCGGTCATCGCCTGGATCCGGGCGAACATCTCCTCGACCTCCCGGTGGTCGGTCGTCAGCTCGTCGATCACATTTCCGCCGTGTCCCATGTCGCCTCCGATGTGTGCGGGCGGGCCTGTCCCGCCCCAGCCCGCAGAGGTTCCCCGCCGTTGCGGACCGTGCCCGGCGTCGCGGCCGCTGTCATCCGATCGGCGGCCCGAGAGGGTGTCGCCGCCTTACGCCCACGCCAAGGCGGTTAGCCGCCGCGGTGTGACCGTGCACCGGTGAAGGCCAGTCCCGCCTTGTGGCCGGGGATCTTGGCCGCCGAGCGTCCGCGCGGGGCACCCTCGGCGGGTGGGTGCGGCATGGCTGCCCGCCGGCGGCGCTTCGCGCGGCGATACTGCCCGGATCAGGGCCGGCAGCGGCTGGTGTCCCTGGCGGCGGTTTCATCGCTACCGAAGCGGATACGCGTCGCGTGCTACGGGCCCGTCCGTGCGCGACGGCCCGTCCGCGGCGTGGAGGAGTTCGCTGATGAAGGTTTCCGACTATGTGCTGGAGCGGCTGCGCGCGTGGGAGGTGGAGCACGTCTTCGTCTTCCCGGGTGACGGGATCAACGGCCTGCTGGCCGCCTGGGGCCGCGCCGAGAACAAGCCTCAGTTCGTGCAGGCCCGGCACGAGGAGATGGCCGCGGTCGAGGCCGTCGGATACGCGAAGTTCTCCGGCCGCACCGGGGTCTGCGCCGCGACCTCGGGGCCCGGTGCGATCCACCTGTTGAACGGGCTGTACGACGCGAAGCTCGACCACGTTCCGGTGGTGGCGATCGTTGGGCAGACCGACCGCAGTGCGATGGGTGGCTCCTTCCAGCAGGAGGTCGACCTGGTCAGCCTGTTCAAGGACGTGGCCTCGGAGTTCTGCGAGATGGTCACCGTCCCCGCCCAGCTGCCCAACGTGCTGGACCGCGCCCTGCGGATCGCCGCCACCCGTCGGACCGTCACTGCGGTGATTATCCCGGCCGACGTCCAGGAACTCGACTACGAGCCGCCCGCGCACGCCTTCAAACAGGTCCCCTCCAGCCTCGGCGTCCCCCACTACGCCCCTGTCCCCGTCGAGGAGGATCTCGCTCGGGCGGCGGAGGTCCTGAATGCGGGCGAGAAGGTGGCGATGCTGGTCGGGCAGGGCGCCCGGCACGCCAGACCAGAGGTCGAGCAGATCGCAGACCGGCTCGGCGCGGGGGTGGCGAAGGCGCTGCTGGGCAAGGACGCGCTGCCGGACACCCTGCCGTACGTGACCGGGTCGATCGGCCTGCTCGGCACCCGGGCGTCCTACGAGATGATGCGCGACTGCGACACCCTGCTCGTGATCGGATCCAGCTTCCCCTACACCCAGTTCCTGCCCGAGTTCGACCAGGCACGGGCCGTGCAGATCGACATCGACCCGTCCATGGTGGGCCTGCGCTACCCGTTCGAGGTCAACCTCGTCGGCGATGCCGGCGAGACGCTACGCCGACTGATCCCGCTGCTGGAGCCCACGGCGGACAGCACCTGGCGTAAGACCGTCGAGGACAACGCGGCGCGCTGGTGGGAGGTGATGCAACGGCGCGCGGAGGTGTCGGCGGACCCGGTCAACCCCGAGCATGTCGTCCACACCCTCGATGCGCTGCTGCCCGACAACGTGATCCTCGCCGCTGACTCCGGCTCGTCCGCGAACTGGTACGCCCGCCACCTGCGCATGCGCGGGGATATACGCGGCTCGCTGTCCGGGACGCTGGCGACCATGGGCCCGGGTGTGCCGTACGTGATCGGCGCGAAGTTCGCGCACCCTGACCGTCCGGCCATCGCGATCGTCGGCGACGGAGCCATGCAGATGAACGGCCTCGCGGAGCTGATCACCGCCGCGAAGTACTACCGGGAGTGGGCCGACCCGCGCCTGGTGGTCGCGGTACTGAACAACAACGACTTGAACCAGGTCACCTGGGAGATGCGCGCGATGCAGGGCGCCCCGCAGTTCGAGCCCTCGCAGAGCCTGCCCGACGTCCGGTACGCCGACATCGCCCAGCTGTTCGGCCTGCACGGGGCCCGGGTGGAACGGCCGAAGGACGTGGAGCCGGTATGGCGTCAGGCCCTCGCGGCGGAGCGGCCGTTCGTCATCGACTTCCGCACCGACCCGGCTGTGCCGCCCATCCCGCCGCACGCCACCTGGGATCAGATCAAGGCCGCAGCCCTGTCTGTCCTGAAGGGCGACAGCGACCGGGGATCGGTGGTCCAGCACGGCGTGAAAGCGAAGATCCAGGAGTTCCTGCCCGGCAGCGGACGGAGCTGACCGGTGACCGGCAGCCAGGAAGTGGATCTCGTCGCACTCGAGCGGGCGCTGCGGGCCGAGGTCGACGGCGAGGTCCGCTTCGACGCGGGCAGCCGTGGAGCCTACGCCACCGACGGCTCCAACTACCGGCAGGTCCCGACAGGCGTGGTGGTGCCCTGCACCGTGGAGGCCGGCGCCGCCGCGCTCACGGTGTGCTCCCGCTTCGCCGCGCCGGTGCTCTCCCGCGGGGGCGGTACCAGCCTCGGCGGCCAGTGCACCAACGAGGCGGTGGTCATCGACTGGACCAAGTACTGCAACCGCCTGGTCTCAGTGGACCCGAAGGCGCGGACGTGCGTGATCGAGCCGGGCATCGTCCTGGACGAGCTCAACCGTCAGCTGGCCTCGCACGGGCTGAAGTTCGGTCCGAAGCCGTCCACGCACACCCACTGCTCGCTGGGCGGGATGATCGGCAACAACAGCTGTGGAGCCTCCGCCCAGGCGTATGGCAAGACCGCCGACAACGTCCGCCGCCTCGAAGTCCTCACCTACGAGGGCACCCGGTTCTGGGCCGGCCCCACCAGCGACGACGAGTACGCGCGGATCATGGCCGAGGGCGGACCGCGCGCCAGGATCTACCAGGGCCTGAAGGACCTCGCCGACCGGAACCTGGCCGAGATCCGCAAGGGCTACCCGAAGATCCCGCGAAGGGTCTCGGGCTACAACCTGGACTCGCTGCTGCCGGAGAACGGTTTTGATCTCGCCCGGGCCCTGGTCGGCAGCGAGGGCACCCTGGTGACCGTTCTGCGCGCCGAGCTGGAGTTGGTCGAGGTGCCGGCCGCCGAGGCCCTGCTGGTCCTGGGCTTCGACGACATCTACGCCGCTGCCGACGCCGTCCCCGCACTGCTCCGGCACAGCCGCCCTACCCAGTTGGAGGCCATCGACGGGCGCATGGCGCAGCTGATGCGCGAGGAGCACGCGTACCTCGACTCGCTGGAGAGCCTGCCCGACGGCGACAGTTGGCTGCTGGTGCAGTTCACCGGCGACACGAAGGATGAAGCGGACTCGCAGGCGTTGGATCTGCTGCGGGCGCTGGGCCGCGACGAGGACGACCGGCGGGTGGCGCTCTCCGACGATCCGGCACGCGAGCAGGAGATGCTCAAGGCTCGGGATCGGGACAGGGCGAATCGCTCTGCCGCTTGCCCGGCGCGGCGTTCCGGTCCACGGCATCGAGCTGTCGCGGGCGATGGTGGAGCAAATGCGCGCCAAGCCCGGAGGCGAGGAGATCGGCGTCTCCATCGGGGACTTCGCCACTGTGAAGGTGGACACGACGATCGACGGGCCCTTCTCCCTCGCGTTCCTCGTCTTCAACACCATCATGAATCTGACGAGCCAGGAGGCCCAGGTCTCCTGCTTCCGCAACGTCGCCGAGCACCTCGCGCCCGGCGGCTGCTTCGTCATCGAGGTGCTGGTCCCGGAACTGCGCAAGATCCCGGCCGGGCAGAACATCGTCCGTTCCGCACTGGCCCCACCCTGTGGGCCTACACCGTCTACGACACCGTCACCCAGGACGCGACCTGCCACTACATCGAGGTCTCCGAGGACGGCTGCGGCGAAGCCCGAACGATCCCTTCCGCTACGTCTGGCCCGCGGTGCTGGACCTCATGGCCCAGCTCGCCGGCCTGAGGCTCCGCGACCGCTGGGACGGCTGGACACGCGCACCGTTCACCGAGAACAGCACCCAGCACGTTTCGGTCTGGGAGAGAAGCCGATCGGCTGACGCTACACGCCTCGGAGCTCCGAAACCGAGACACACAACAGCGGGCCGTGGTCGCGTCTTGTCAGGGAGGCGGCCAGGGCCCGCTTCCACAAGCTATCGACACCCGCACCGCCATATCCCCTGACACACCGTCCGGTCGGGCAGGTCACCCGATCAGGGCTCTCAGCCGCTCCTGAGCGGCTCCCGTTCTCACCGAAAAACACCCGTCGCCGCGAGGTACATCCTCGCCACGAACGGACCAACGCTGGATCCCAGTCCCGTCGAAGCCGTGGTGCCCATATGACCCGATGAAATCAGCCATGACCTTCCCCTGGGAACCGTCCTCAACACCGGCGCCGCCGTCAGCAGCGCCGTCGCGGCTGGCCTCACCCTGTTCGCTGCCCGCCGCTCGAACCGCACCGCGGAGTCCGTCGCCACGATCGAGCGAGACCGGTGGCACACCGAACTCACACCGCAGTTCACGGTCGGGTTCGGGCAGCAACTCGGCGCACTGCAGGTGAGATTGACGGGGCCTGTCGGCCTGGACCGGTTCGATTCGATCGCCGTTACCGTGCTGAACGAAGCCGGCGTCGACCCCGTTGGTCACGCGAACCTCGGTGGATCAGCCCCTCGCGGGGAGCTGGTGATAGGGCTCGATGAAAACGGTTCTCCCTCTGCTCGGGGGTGACCCCACACCTGCTCAGTGCATCTCCCCACCCATCTGGAGTCTGACCCGCGGGACCAGTCGACTCTCTACATGTCGGTATGGTGCGCCAGGCCGTTCAGGATGAGAGCGAGGCCCGCCTCGAACGCCGACTCGTGGTCGATCATCGGCAGGTCGATCGGTAGATCCGCGCTGTCAGCGAGGCCGGCGTCTGCCTGCTCTTCCAGGACACTACCCACCGTGAAGCGGCCGGCGGCCAGCATCGCCATCTGCGCATCCCGCTCAGGAACGCCGCAGGCCACGAGGAAATCCATCTTGCGGCGGATCCGGTCGAGGTCGCCGGTGGGGGTGCTGCCGGCATGGAGCCGTGCGCCGTCCCGGCGCATCAGCAGGGTGCGCCTGAAGCTGCGCGTGTTGTCCGCGAACCAGTCGCGCCAGTCGTCGTCGGGTTTCGGCAGGGGCGCGGTCGCATGGGGTTCCATCGCCGCCGCCGCCATGGCGGCGAGAAGGTCCTTCTTGGTACGGAAGTACCAGTAGAGCGACGGCTGCTCCACGTTCAGTCGCTTCGCCAGCCGTCTCGTGCTCACGGCGTCCAGCCCGACCTCGTCGAGCAGGCCGAGCGCCTCGGCGATGACGGCTTCGCGGTTCATCTTGGTCACCTTGACAATCTATCGCTGATAGATGACTCTGCAAAGGGAATCTTTCACTGATAGATTTTGGGGAGTGGGCATGACGAAGGGATCGAGCGGGCGGCCCTTGCGGGTTCTCGTCGCCGGTGGTGGGATCGCCGGGCAGGCTCTGGCCTTCTGGCTCACCCGGGGCGGCCACCGGGTGACCGTAGCCGAACGCTTTCCGGCGCTGCGCGCCGCCGGGGCCCAGGTCGATCTGCGAGGGCGGGGCATCGAGGCCGTCCAGCGCATGGGGCTCCTCGACGCCGTCCGGGGCAAGCTCGTGGACGAGGCGGGCGTCGCCTTCATCGACGCACGTGGCAAAGCCAAGGCGACGATCATGGCCAACACCTCCGGGAAGGGCCGGCAGACCCTCACCTCCGAGTACGAGATCATGCGCGGGGACCTGGTGCGCATCCTGCACGACGCGACCAGGGACGACACGGAGTACGTCTTCGGCAAGAGCGTGGACGGCTTCGAGCAGGACGCCCACACGGTGGTCGCGCACTTCTCCGACGGGTCGTCCGGCGAATTCGACCTCCTGGTCGGCGCGGACGGCCAGGGATCGCGCATCCGGCGGGCGCTCCTCCCGGAGGGTCTCGACCCGTACTGGCGGGTGGGCATCCACATGGCCTACTGGTTCGTTCCGCGCATCGCGTCCGACAGCAACATCCGGGACACCTACATGGTCCCGGGTGGCCGTCAGATCATGCGCCGCAGCCACAACCCGACCGAGACGCAGGTGTACTTCGTCATCCGGGAGGAGTCCGAGGAAGCCTCGGCGATCCACCGGGAGCCCGTCGAGCGCCGGCAGGAGTTCTGGGCGAGCAGGTTCCGCGACGCCGGATGGCAGACCGAGCGTTTCATCGAGGGCATGAAGACCAGCCCGTTCTTCTACTCGCAGGAGATCGTCCAGGTCCGCATCGGCACCTGGTCCAACGGCTCTGTGGTCCTGGCCGGTGACGCCGCGCACTGCGCCTCCCCCTACAGCGGCATGGGAGTCTCCGGCGGCCTGGTCGGCGCCCACGTCCTGGCCGGGGAAATCAACCGACACCCGGGCGACCTGCCGACCGCGCTGGCCACCTACGACCGCATGCTGCGTCCCTTCGTCAACACGATCCAGGGCGAAGTCAACCCACGCCTGTTGCGCCTGGGCATGCCGCAGACCCAGCGCGCGATCGACACCTTCCAGGCCACCACCGCGCTGGCCTGCTTCCTGCGCATCCCCGAACTCGCCGCGCGCCTCTCGAAGGAGGACCGCGACGGCAACTGGCAACTCCCCGCGAACCCGGCACCGACCAACACCGCCTGAAAGCGACTGCGCAGTTCGCACCGACGGTCGCCATCACCACGCCCGGCCAGCGGACATCGTCGCAGCCCATCACGAGTTCCAACAGCTCGAAGAGCACACCCATCCCTCTCAGCACCCCTTCCAGGGACTTCCGGCGCGCCGTCGGGTCGAAATCTTCCTGGAGCGGGCGGCAGCCGAGGGCGCCGCTCTTCCGGGCCTGCGTGCCGCAGAGGGCTCTTTCCAGGTCAACTGGAGCCACCTGTCCCGGCTGGTGGGAATGAAGGTGGGCACCTCACAGCCCGCCGTGCGGCAAGCCGTCCTGGACAGCGGCCTGCAGATCGCCTCTGGTTCGTTCCTGGGCTCCGTCACCGGTCTCATCGACGGCCGGCCATGGCGCGAACAGCCCATTACTGTGCAGGAACTGCCCAACCTGGTCTCTCACCTGGCGGCCGCCTGCTTCGTGATCATCAGCTACCTCTCCGGAATGCGCCCCGGTGAGTAGCACTCAACCTCAGACGCGGCTGCAGCCTCCGCAACGAGACGGACGGACAGCTGTTCGTCGAAGGCCGTCATGGGAAGGGAACTGCCCGAGCGCCACAGCCATCGGTGGGCGACGACGTCTGGGGACGGTCCTGGGTCGTGGTGCAACCCGTCCACGACGCCATCGCGACGCTCGAATCGTTGTCCGCCTCGCCGTTCCTCTTCCCCTCCAGCTTCGTATCGGCTCACGCACGCCGCCCCGCAGATGAGTTTGCCCGAGTGAGCCGCTACATGACTCGCGACCTGGGCAACTTCGTCACCTGGCTCAACGCCTCCTTCCACCGACCCGACGGAAAGCCGGTCGTCCCGCCGGACCCCACCCGGCACATCCATCCCTCACGGTTCCGCCGGAGCCTGCCTATTTCATCGTCCGCCGCCCCCGCGGCCTGGCCGCTGCGGCGCTGCAGTACGCGCACGTCTCGACCAAAGTCACCTTGAGCTATGCGGGCCTGGCCGACACGAGCTGGTTGGAGGACCTCGCCATCGAACGGCTGGAGCTGATTGTCGAGCAGAGCGAGCAGGACTGGACGCTGCTGCAGCGCGGGGAGCACGTCAGCGGACCGTCCGCCACGGAATACCGCACTCGCGTCGAACACGCACAGCGCTTCGCCGGTCGCGTCGTCAACCGTGTCCGCAACGTTGAGCGCCTCCTCGGGCAGGTAGATCCGAGTATCCACCACGGGGATGGCATGACCTGCGTCTGGCGGGCCGAGACCGCGGCCTGTCGCAACAGCCGGATTGCCCAAGGATTGCCAGCTGGCGAGGCACCCGTCGAAGCCGAGTGCCAGTCGACCTGCCAGAACCTCGCCTACACCGACCGCGACATCGCCCGGCTGCGGGAACGGCTCGCCATCCTCCAGGCCGCGGCTGCTGATCCCCTCGCTCCGATTCCCCTGCGGGACCGCGCCGCGGCCCAGGCCGCCCGGGTGCACGCTGTCTTGGACCGCCACCCCACCGATCTTCCGATCGGCAGTGCCAAGGAGACAGAGACATGACCCGCCAGCCCCGCGATCAGGACGCCGAGAGGTCCGCGATCCGTGCCGCCTCCGAACGGCTTCTGGCCGGCACGCCCCTGCGTTCCACCAGCGGAAAGCTCACCGGATCCGAGCTCATCACCGAATCCGGACTACGGCGCGACGTCGTCTACGGCGACCACAAAGACCTGGTCGAGGAGTTCCAGGCCCGGGTCAAGGCCCAGCACGCCGTTCCCGCCGCCGTCGAGAAGGTCGCCGAGCAGAACCGGACGCTGAAGGACGAGAACACGGCTCTCAAGGCCGACCTTGCGACCGAGCGAGAGAAGAACAAGGCTCTGGCCAAAATCGCGGTTGAGTTGTCCCTGGAGCTGGAGCAGGCGCGCGAGGAACTCACCTCGGCACCAACGGTTGCGCGCATCGGGAACCGCTGAGGGGCAGTATCCCTCCACCAGCAGGTGGCCACACGACAACCGACCATGAACGAGATCCCCCTCAACAAGCTGCTACACACGGCCCTTGACCTCTCCATGGCGCGGCGATAGCCAGCCGACGAGCACCGTCCAGCGATCCGACAACTTCATTCCCGACAGTCGACTTGCCTAATGAATGCAGGCGAGGTTGCAGAAGGGGTCGCACTGCGCGACTAGTGCCGCGTCAGACAACCTTTGCCCTGGCCTGGATACGGTGAGGCCGTGAGTGGAAGAGATCAGCCAGACCTGGACGAGATCGAGTCGTGGT
>NZ_JBHJVK010000086.1:0-33511 GCF_042264695.1 Kitasatospora sp. NPDC056138
CTTGCCGCTGCCGAAGACACCTTGAAACGGCTGGAGATCACCCGCGAGACCCTGGCGGAGCTGGCCGCCGAGGACGGCATTCAGCCGCCGGAGCCGCTGCCGCCCGGATACCGCGAGATCCTGGCCGCCATCGAGAAGACCTGGGACGGACTCCGCGCCAAGGACGTCTGCCGAGCCCTCGGCCTCGGCACCGAGCCCCGCCACACCGAAGGCACCCGCGCCAAGCCGAAACGCCTGGTCAGCCGCGGAATCCTCACCGAACCCGAACCCGGCCTGTTCACCATGCCGCAACCGACGCCCCAGATTCCGCCAAAACCCTCTTCAAGCTAGGACCCGACATGACGACTTGCCCCCAACGACATCCCGGCCGAGGAGGCCGCGACCCACACCGTGTTCCACATCGGCCTCGGCGTCGAGTCGAACCCAGGCCGGCGAGGATGTCAGGGCATCCGTTCCAGTAGGGCCACCGTCACGCCGGGGACGCGTTCCGCGCCGTAGAACTTGTACTTCGCGCGCAGCGCATCCGCCTGGTCCTTCGGGATGGCGTCCAGGGGGTCCGGCCTGTTGCCCGGGACTACCAGCCACATGCGGCTCTCGTCCTGCAGGCACTCGGCCGGCTTCGGGCAGTACGTCGGGAACAGCTCGTTGTTGTCGGCGGCTGAGGCCTTCTGGAAGACCTCTCGCATCTTCAGGTCGTGCGGAAGGTAGTAACGGACCCCTTGGTCAAGCATCCACGCCGGCCCGTCCCGGTTGAAGACCACCGCCTCCCCCGGGCGGTGGTACTTCATAATGGTCGCCGCCGCCGCCACGTAATCCGTCGGTACGTCGTCATGGTGTGCGTACTGCTCCCTCAGTTTGTGCTGCTCGGGGAGTACGAGCAGAGCGATCGCGGCGATGGCTGCCGCGGCCGTCGCCCAGGACGGCGCCGCCGTGGCCAGCCCCGCCCCCGCCAGCACGGCCCAAGCCGGCAGAGTGATCAGCAGGTACTGGAAGCGGAAGTAGGAGATGTCCCCGTGGGATGCCGCCCACACCACCAGTGGGGGCAGCACGGCCAGGGCGACGCACAGCACGAAGGCGTCGCGGCGCTCCTTCGGCGCCACCACGGCCAGCGCGATCACCACTCCCGCACACAGCGCCGAGGCAAACAGCTTCGGCCAGATGTCGACCAGACCCCACGCGTCCGGCCGAGGGACGTACCAGAGCTGCCGTCCCACCTGCGACCTGCCCGCCAGCGCCAGCGGGACCACACAGGCCCCACCAGCCATCACCGCCAGGCCGAAGCCCCACAGTGCCCCGCGCTCGTACCGGGTTCGTACGACCGTGGCGAGCAGGTGCCCCAGCAGGACGGCCAGCGCCACGAGATGCAGCAGTCCGACAACCACCAAACCGAGCGAATACGCCGCCCAGCGTCCCCGGCTGCGGGGCACCTCCCAAGCCCGAAGCAGCAGAAACATCGCCAAGGCGGTGGCCAGGACCACCAGGGCATAACTGCGGGCCTCCTGGGCGTACCGGCTCACGGCGGGGATCAGGGCGAACAGCAGTCCGCCGTACATCCCGGCCTGTCGGCCGAACAGCCGATGCCCGATCAGTGCCACCAGAGCGGCTGTCCCGACCATGGCCAGCGCGGAGGGCAGGCGCAGGGCCAGGACGGAGTCGCCGAAGAGCGCCATCCACCCGTGCATCAGGATGTAGTACGTGCCGTGGACCGCGTCGACGTTGTGCAGGGTGGCCAGAATCTGCCCGAGGTCGCGCCTGGCAACGTCCCAGGTGACCAGTTCGTCGGTCACCAGCTGCGGGCCGCTGATCTGGAACACGGTCACGGCGAGGGTGACCAGCGCCGGCCACAGCCACAGGCCGGCCGACCCTCTGACGCGGGGTGGCTGGGCCTGGGCCGGATGGGCCTCCTGGCTCGGATTGGGACGGGTGAGAATCGCCATGGCACAGGCCTACCGCCCGCCGCGCGGCCCCGGCCCCAGCCACCGGACGATGGTCTCAGCTTTTCGCCCGATCGGCGCTCCGGTATTCCCCTGACTGGCCTACACCACCGGCGCCTGAGGTAGTGCGCGACATCCCGTGAGTTCTCCTGAGCCCCGCTGGGTCACCAAGGCCGCGGCCAGGGGCTTCTGCCTCCTTCGAGTGCCCTGCCAGACCATGACGTAACTTCGACGAATGGTGCTTCGAGGTCACCGGCTACTTGCCCCGACCCCGCGGTGCGCATCGCCGCCGCCTACACGCTGGCGGCCGCCTCCGAGCGCGCGCAGGACATCCTCTCCGCGTTCCGCTCTCGTCTGCTCGCCGAGCACAACCCGGAGCACAAACGACGAAACGGTGCTTCCCTCAGCGACTTCCGTCACTGTGGGAAGCACCGTTTCGTCGGTACTTCTGTGACCTGGCCCGGAGTGCTCGCCGACACCGACGGCGAGGAGCGGAACCCCTTGAAGAGGCCGGACTGATCGAGGTCAAGCTGAAGGGTCGTGAACGCGTCCACCGGCTGCGGGCCGACCGGCCGGACGATCTCGTCAGCGGATGACTCCAGCGCTTCACATGAGACCAAGGCGCCCCTGCCTGCGGTAGCCAGGCGGGGACTCGCCGTGCCAGCCGCTCGGCAAGAACGACCTGCCGAGCAGCCAGATGCCCCAACCACAACGACGAAACGGACATCAGCTCACGCATCGCCCTCTGAAGCCCACCAAGCCGTCTGCTACTGGCATCAGGCCCAGGAGGTCGCCCGGCGGCCGAGGGCGAGCTGCAAGTCGCCGTACCAACGGCACCAGGTATGGAAGTGTGTACCTGTGCTGGTCCTTGCGGAGGGCGTGGTGGGTGTGACGCTCCGATAGGTTTCCCGGGTAGTCCGACCGTCATAGGAGCAGTTGCGTGTACCCGATTCCTCGGCCGCCCCTGCTTCCCCAGGTGCCCACCGAGGAGCAGCATCAGGCCGCCACCCTCTCTGTCAGCCTTGGGTGAGACATCCTGCTTTGTCGGGTTAGCCCGGGAGGGCCCGAGTAGGAGTTCCACCCCTGATGACCAGCACCAATCCGTCCGCAGCCGACCCGGCTCCCAGGCCGAAGCGCCGCACGTTCAGCCCCGAGTACAAGCTGCGGATCGTCGCCGAGTACGACGCCGCGCCCAAGAACGAGAAAGGTGCGGTCCTGCGCCGCGAGCGCCTGTACCACTCCCACGTCGCCGAGTGGTGCGGACGGTGAGGTCTCCGGTGATGACGCCGACCTCGACGGTCATCGCGTCGCCGGGGCCGGCGGTGACCTCGTCCTCGCACACGGCGGGTTCCGGGGCGGGCATCAGCTGTCGCAGGTGTCGAGCATCTCGGCCAGCGCCGCCTGCTCGGCCTCGGTGACGTTCAGAGCGTAGACGTGCTTCACATCGATCCACGCCCGGGAGTAGGTGCACCAGTAGGACCCCCGCGGGGGGCTTCCACGGGTCCGGGGTCTGGTCGCCCTTGGACCGGTTGGAGGCGGCGGAGACGGCGATGAGCTGGCTGTGAGTCAGGTCGTTGGCGAACGCCTTGCGCTTCGCGGTGTCCCGTAGATCCGCTCCGACCGGCGGGGAGCGTCATTCCTGAGGTGCGGTATTCGGGGCTGCCGATGGGGCGTCGCCGATGTGGTTGGCGCCGGGGGAGAGGGCTTGCTGCCCGTTCGTTCGCAGGTGCCGGGCTTCCTCCCGCTGGGCGGTCACGTCGGGGATGGCGGCGATGGCTTCGGTGAAGCGGTCCTGGCGGATGAGCAGTTCGGCCAGGTCGGTTGCGGCCCTCTTGCCGGGCAGCGAACGCAGGAGGGCGATGGCCTCCTCGACGCGCGCGTCCTGGGCGAGCAGCCACGCGATGGTGAGCTCGCGGTCGTCCACTTCGTCGGCTGGTAGGGCCTCGACCTCCGCGATCGCTTCCCGGGCGCGTCCGGACTCTCCCATCAGCCACCACCGGTTGGAGCGAAGCCAGTACGCCTCGTTCTCCGCGAGGAACTCGGGGCTGCGTCCTTCCGTGAGTCCGATCGCCTTGCCGTGCTGGCCCTGATCGGCGAGGAGGATCAGGGCCCTCTGGAGGAGGTTTCCGTCGTAGAGGTCGTCGAACGTGTGCTCCACCGCTTTGATGGCGTCGTCGAACCTGCCCTGGCGGATGAGCAGTTCCATCAGCGTGTTCTCATGCCAGCCCGGATTCCCGGCGGCGATGAGATCGCGCAGATAGGTCTCCGCCTCACCGGCCTGTCCGGCGTTCTCCAGCGCCCTCACGTACGGAACCACGGCACTGTACCTCTGAGCATCGGCGAGCTCGCGCAGTTCCTCGATCCGCCCGTGCCGGGCCAGCAACTCGGCGTAGGACCCGACGTTGTTCTGCGGCCCGTACCGGCGTGCGGCCACGTCCGCACCGAGCAGCCGGATCGCCTCCTCCACCCGCCCGGCCCGGACCAGCACCACGGCATAGTCCCGCGACGCGTCGACCGCGTTCTCCTGCGGCCCCTCGGGGCGCGCCAGCTCCAGCGCCTGGTCTACGCGGCCCCACCGCACCAGCACGTCCGCGCCCACCCGCACTGCCGGCTGCCAACGGGTAGCCGCGAACGGCTCCACCACCGCCCAGGCCCGCCCGAACTCTCCCGCCGCGCACAGCTCCCGCACCGCACCCGCAGCGCAGAACCAGTCCTCACGCTCCCGCGCCGCCTGGACCAGAGCCTCCAGGCCACCGCGGTCGCGGATCTCGTCCACGAGCCTCGGCAGCACGCCACCGAGGGTGCCGACCTGCCATTGAAGATCATCCACATTCACGGGGGCACCCTAAAAGCAGCCACCGACACCACCTGCGACCCGCATCGTCGGGTCGGCCCGCCCAGCCCGCTCGGCGGGCCGGCCCGGGTGCTGCTACGCGCGGGTGTCGGCGCTGTCGGTGGTGTCAGAGGTGTGGGCTACGGTGCTTGGCCGTGGAAGCAGCTGATCTTGACTACCGGGCCCGGACGCAATCGGCCTGTCTCTCACCGCGCCTGGTCTCCCAGCTTCTTGACCTCGGTCATGCCGGGGAGGTGGAGTTCTGGGCCGGCCGTGGGGAGTGGTTCTGCGCGCGGGAGTGGGCCCGGTTGCTCGGCGAGCGGGGCCGGCAGGCCGAGGCGCTGGAGGTGCTCGCGCCGTACGTCGCCACGGGCTGGTGGAAGGCTGCCGAGGCCATGGCGGAGCTGCTGGAGGCGAGTGGCCGGGCCGACGACGCGATCGCGCTGGTACGACCGCACGCAGAAGGCGGGGAACGGCTGGGGCTGGGATTCTTCGCGCGCCTGCTCGCCCGGCACGGTCGGGGCGACGAGGCCTTCGACCTGCTGCGCCCGCACATTGAGGACTGGTATCTCGCTGAGCCGCTCGTCGACATCGCCGGGCCCACCGGCCGCCACGAGGAGGCCGCTCAACTGTTGGCATACCGGATTGAGAACGCCCCGCGCTGCTGCGACAACCCGTCCTGCGGCGGCCGCGACGTCAAGCCATTCAACGGCATCAACCTGCTCGCGACGATCCGCGAGCGCCAGGGCCGCGTCGACGACGCCATCGCCCTGCTTCGCACCCGCGAGACCATCTCGATCAACAACCGCGACCAGCTGGCCGACCTGCTGGCCCGGCACGACCGGATCGAAGAACTACGCGCGTACGCGGCGACCGAGGACCTGGGTCACGCTGTGCAGCGGCTGGCGGAGTTGTTGGAGGATCGCGGCGACGTGGAGGGCGCGATCGCCGCGTACCGGCCGGCCGCCGGGCCGGCGGCCCATGACCCGAACTCGGCTTTCGAGCTCGCTCGGCTCCTGGCCCGGCACGGCCGGGGCCAGGAGGCGATCGAGGTAATGCGCGCCCAGGCCGACACCCGCAACGGCGACGACTGGATCCTCCACACCCTGGCCGAGCTGTGCCTCGACCAGGGCCGCCCTAAGGACGGCCTGGCCCACCTCGACGCCCTCAAAGCCCGTCGCGGTGGCGAGGAGGAGTGGGACCTGTTCTGGATGCGGCTGCCGCTGATCGCTGCCAGTGAAGGGGTCGACGCGGCGGTCGAACGGGCGCGGACTCATCCGGAGGGCAACACCTGGTACGCGGCCGAGCACATTGCAGAACTCCTGGCCGGCACCGGACGCACCGAGGAGGCCGTCGCCGTCCTTGAACAGCACGCCCCCGCCGACCGCCATGCCCTGGCCGGCTACCTCATCGACCTCGGCCGCATCGACGATGCCGTGGCCGTCCTCCGACAGCAGAGCCCCCGGCCGCCCGAGCAAGCGACCGGCCGCTGGCACGACGAGCCCCCGTTCTGAGACGGCTGGGCGGTCCGCCGAACCGGCAGGCGGGCCGACCGGTTGCTGCTACGGCCACTTGAAACGGATCATGCCGCCACGACGACCTGATCGGTGGCCCGGTGACGCCGAGTCACCCGGTGATCGGCGTGGCGTCCGTGTGGTTGACCGAAGGCGAGCCGGGGGCGGAAACGGCGCGGTTCGGGTTGTTACTCGTTGTCCGGACGTCGTAACGGGTGCTGCGGCCGGCGGCCAGCCACCGGTCGAGCTCGTGCCGGGTGACATCGGCCAGGGCACCCCTCGGTTCGCATGGCGGTCAGGAAACCGGCTGCGGTGTTCATCCGCGTCTGGGCCCAGTGCAGCCGGTTGGTGAAGGCGTACGCCCGTTTGATGTGGCGGCGGGCCCTGGGCAGGAGCGACCAGCGGACGTAGGCCCGCAGCAGCAGGGCGTGCTCGACCAGATCGCCCGCACCGGCCGAGCAGTCGAAGTCGCCATCCAGTTCAACGAGTCGATCCCCTCAGACGTCTGCGATGTCCTGCCGGACCTGCTGGAAGTACTTCGCTACGTGCGGTCGCGGCGGCACCAGGCACTCGGGCTGCTACGCCTGAGCTGCGGTACGCCCAGCAGCAACCCGCGCCATCACACCCTCAGGATCCGGGTGGCACCGCGGACACGGCAGGTAGCGGCCAGTCCCGGGGACCTCGACGAATCGACTGTCCTCGTGATCGCACTCACCACACCACTCCGGCCGCTGAGGCTTGACGGCGACAGGCGGCTTGGCACGGCGGACGGCCAGCACCGAGCTCAGCGGCCCCTGAACCATCGCGCCCTCCTCATCGACGAAGACGAAGCCGGTGTAATCCCTGACGTCCTCGTCGCCGGGGCTGGCCGGGAAGGCCCCGGGTGCGAAAGTGCCACGTACCGCATGGTGCCACCTCCCGTCCGCGAGCAGTACGGACGTCACGACCAGGGACTCAACCTCTGGCTCAGCACTCACTGCAACTCCCTTCAGTTGATGATGATCAGATCGGCTACAACCTCGAACCACGCCAACCAGGCCGGCACTCCGGGCACAACCGGCTGCCGTCGAGGTCGACCAGCGGCTGGACCTTCGACCAGCCCCGGCACTGGCCCAGACACGGCCGGCCTCGCCGACGCGACACTGGCACAGCGATCTCGCCCCACCCGGCACAGACCGTGGTCACCAACACCCGGCTGCCACGATCGCCCCGCTGCTCCGGCACCGCGCCGTGCTCAGCCCACGCCCGCTCCTTGGCAGCATGCAGCGACCGGCGCCCCTGACCCATCCGCTTCCGGAGACCGGCGGCCGCACACCGGTAAGCGTCCGGCTTGGAACGCTCACCCTCGTCGCCATCCGTGAAATCGACCCGAGTCCCACTCGGCCGGCACACCGGACAACTCCCCGAATCGCCCAGCAACCGGCCATCGTCACACCACTGCGCTGGACACGACGACGGCTCAACGAGCACCAGCGCGATGTCGTCTGCCCGCTCCAGCAACTCCCGGCCCGTCAGATTCGAGTACCGCAGGAACCAGCGCCGTTCCAACCGGTCCCGGATCATCTGCGGCCCCGCGCCGACGCACAGCTGGCGGTTCACCTCGAGCCGCACACCACCACGCTGCCCCAGCGCGGCCACCAACGGGCGCGGAATCGCCGCCGTAACCCACGCCGCAGGAGCCTGGCTGGCAGCCATGTATGGAGCACTCACGTCTTCGGGACGGCCTGGCAGCCGGTCAGCAGCCGCCAGTGGCCATCGATCGGATCGGCGGTCCGCCGTGAGGGCAGCGTCCTGGAGGTGATCATCCTCGAGTAGCCGGAGACGATGACCAGCACCGGCGGGCAGCCGCTCTGGCCGTAGCCGAGCGGGATGTCCATTGCAGGGAACCACAGATCGCACCGGGCCACCTCGCCCGGCTCGTAGACGGTCCGCGAGACCGGGTCCACGGGAAGGTAGGCGGGCCGTAGCTCGCGGACCCGCTCCTTGAGGACGGTCAGTCCGCGCGTCCAGCAGATCCGCTCCGCGGTCACGGTGGCGGGCATCGTCGGGGTCTGTTGCAGCAGTTCGCGGATGGCGGGCTCGAAGACGTCCACGGCCGAGCCCTTCAACGGGCGCTGGTAGACCGGCGGCCGGTCCGAGGCCAGGGCCCGCGTCACCGTGCTCCTGGAGATCCCCAACTGGCGGGCCACAGCCCGTGCCGACAGGTCCTCGGCCCGGTGCAGTCGGCGGATCTCAGTCCAGTCCTCCACCCCGATCACCTCTTTCCTCCTGACTCCAGTCCCAGTGAAGTCAGGAGGATCAAGAGATCACGCAGTGACCCGCTGAGATCCGCCGTCCGTGGTCCTCGATTCACCCGTTGCCGACATCGCAGATCACGTCGGGACCATCCCCGCGAGCGCGGGGCCGACCCCTTGCCTCATCCCCGCTCGGCAGGACCGCTGGAGCAACCCCCGCGAGCGCGGGGCCGACAATCATTCGGCCGCTCTTCAAGGCCGGCGGGCGCACATGAGCAGGGTGACGGCCACCGCCGCGATGCAGGCGCTCGACGCAACGTGGGCGAGGACCGCTCGGCGCGGGTCCGGCAACCTCCGGCGCCGGCGCTCGGCGACCCCGCGGTACTCGGCCAGCGGGTCGAGGTCGGAGTCAGACACCGATGCGGCCCTCGATGTACTTCTGCCGCTGGATCCAGCCCACCGCGGTGTCGCGGATCGCGAACGTCCACGGCTTTCCCTCGGACAGCACCAGGCCGCCGCTGACGGTGTCGCTCACGGCCCACAGTTCCCGGCCCCGGTCGTCCGGCGGCAGCTGCACCAACTCGTAGCGCTCGCTCATCTGCCGTTCACCACACAGCTGATACAGCGTCCTGGATCGCGGACCACCCCTTCGATGACGCGCTCGGGCACACCTTCATACGGATGGAGGGTCTTCTCAGTGGTGCCGCAGCTCGTACAGCGCGGCTTCGGATCGGGGTCAGTGCCGGAGCTGGACGGATTCTGTGTCTCGGTCACATCCTGATCGTCGACCACTGGAAAGGACGTCCACACCGCGTTTCGGGGACGTTCGGGACGTTTCACTGGTACGCCTTGACTCGTCCCAGGCGCACCCGAGAGGTGAACTATGAACCAGGCTCTCCGGCAGGCCATGGTCGCTGCCACGATGAACGAGGCCCAGCTCGCCGCAGCATGCGGCGTGGACCCGAAGACGGTTGGTCGATGGCTTGCCAACGCTTCCCGGGTTCCGCACGGGCAGCATCGCTGGGCCGCCAGTCAGGCACTCGGAGTTGAGGAGACCGTTTTGTGGCCGACAGCCGTTCGTTCGACCGTCAAGGTTGGCGCCGACCGTGAGATCGTCCAGGTCTATCCCTACAGGTCGGCAGCACCTACCGCGCTGTGGCGGCAGCTCATTGGTCGGGCTGAGCGGGAGCTGACCTTCGCCGGTTACACCAACTACTTCTTGTGGTTGGAGCAGGCCAACCTCGGTGGCCTGCTGCGGCGCAAGGCGGCCTCCGGCTGTCAGGTCCGGTTCCTCATCGGCGATCCGGACAGTCCGGTGACACGGGCCCGCGAGATCGAGGAGGACGTGCCGCTCACTTTGCGCACGCGGATCGCCGTCACCGTGGGGGAACTGCAAAAGCTGACCGACGTCCCCGGCATCGAGGGCCGCTACGAGACCGGGCACGTCAACATCAGCGTGTTCCGATTCGACGACGAGATGATCGTGACTCCGATCCTGGCCCGTAAAGTGGGGCACAACTCTCCGATGATGCACTTGCGTCGCCTGCAGGACGACGGCATGTTCGACCAGTTCGCCGAGCACGTCGAGGAGTTGTGGGGCCGAGGCCGGAACATGTGGAACCTGGAGGTGCAGCATGCCGAGGCGTGACTACGAAGACGACCCGAACGCCCCGAGGGCCAATAGCCTGGTACCGGCCGCGTCCGTGGTCGTGGTGGACGACGCTGGGCGGCTTCTGCTGCAGCGCCGGACCGATAACGGGATGTGGGCACTCCCCGGCGGGAAGATGGAGCTCGGCGAGTCCCTGGCGGACTGTGGCGTCCGGGAGACCCTGGAGGAGACCGGAATCCACATCGAGATCGATGGCATCGTCGGCACGTACACCAGCCCCGCGCACGTCTTCGCCTATGACGATGGCGAGGTTCGGCAGGAGTTCTCGATCTGCCTGCTCGGCCGGCCGACTGGTGGTGAGCTCCGGGTGTCGGACGAGTCCCTTGAGGTCGCCTGGTTCACCCCGGCCGAGACGGATGGCCTGCCAATGGTGCCGAGCATCCGCAAGCGGATCTCCGACTGGCGGTCCGGCAGCGGTCCGGTAGTCCGCTGAGACAGGCACGACGAAGCGCCCCCTGCCCGGCCGGAGCCGGGCAGGGGGCATCGCGCGAGGTCTTCCGGCACACAACCCTCCCTGTCCGGTGCATCATCCGGCTCGACGCGACGCTGTACCTGAGCGCATTCGATGCGGAATGGGAGGGACACGAGTCCGCCACCTACAAGATCCTGCGCACCCCTCATGGGCCCTTGTGTCGGGGGGTTCCGCAGGAGGTTTGCAATCACAGGGAGTAGGCACACCACAGAAGTTGGACCAGAACCCGAAGTCGTGAACGTAGCCACGGCCGAGGTGGTCCGTGCCGAGGGTGCCAACCTGGGCACCGAACGCGACGACGGCAAGCCGCGTGAACCGGGTGCCCTGCTGCCAGAGGCGGGAAAGACGTGAGTCCAGCCCGGATCCGGCCAACGAGAGACACAGTGAACTCCAGGAATTCCTGGGACAGCTGGTGATGTTGCCGGTGCAGTGCTCCCCGCCGATGCGAGGGTGATCCGCGCCCTGCCCGGCGGCGGACTGGCTGGAATGTTCCCCGCCCGCCGAACCACCTGCGGTGAACCCGCCGCGCTGCCCCGATGCTTAGACCGGCCTGATGTACCGTCACCGTACTGCGGCGGCAGCGCCCTGATGACGGGGGCGGGGCGTCACCGCTGCTCCTCCTGGCGGTCGCAGCCCGGCCGGGTGAGACGTCAGACGTTGCCGACGGTGCGGGCCGCCGCGGTGCAGCCGGCGCCCCGGGCCGCCCGGCCCGGATCATCCTACCCGGCGCCCGCGCGCCCGTGATGTCGTCCAACAGGACCAGGGTGGCCGCGAGTTCGCCTCTCTGCGGGGTGATCCGGGCGCGTTCCCGGGGCCGCGGCGGCGATGGGTGCCCGCGTCTGAGGCGAGGTTCTTGTTCAGCGCCGCAAGGTAGTTGCGCATGGTGTGGTCGCGCACACCGTTGCTGACCGGGGCGAACGCGTCGGCGGGGGAGCACGTGACCAGCGCCCGCCGCTGGACCTTGGACGGCGGACCACCCCCGGGTCGGCGGGGACTGCTCCGGTGAGGGGCTATTGGCCGAGGTGTACGGGTGTTGGCCCCGCACGCGAGAGGATTGCTCCCTGCACGACCGGCTCCATGAGGCCAAGGAACCAGGCCGGCTCGGCGAGGCCGCCGTGATCGAGGCCGGCCTCTCGGTCGCCGAGCAGAAGCTCGCCGCCATGCGCGACCTCGCGGCCCGGCACACCACCGTCCACCTCGGTATGCCCGACTTCCGCACCGGCGCCGGCCGGCTCACGACAACTAAGCTCTGGTGGCGGCTGACCGCGGTCCGGCCGCTGGTCCCTCGCACCTGGCTACTCAGCTGACTCAGACGTGAGGCGGCAGTACCTCGATGATCTCGGCGATGCCGGCGAGAGGTCGGGCCTCGTGCATGGCTATCACGTCACCGGGCTTCAGATGCCGCCACTGCTCGGGCTGCAGGGGCGCCAGGCGAACGTCAGCCGTCTCTCCGGGGCCGAGCTGCGGCGCGAACTCCACCCAAAGCCTTGCGATGTTCAGATCTGGTTGCCCGTCTGCGGTGCGGTTGCCGATGTCCCACAGCGGCCTGAGCCGCCCGTCCCCTGAGAAGGCACTCCGGCGTCCGCTCTCGTCGGTGCCCAGCAGGGTCAGCGTCGCGCGGACGGTGCCGTGCTTGACCTCCCATCCCCGCCACTCGCACCAACGGCGGCTGCGGTCGAGCATCATCTGCCGGGCGGCCTCGGCGAGCATCTCCCAGAAGACGGTGGACACGGGATGGACATCAGCGATTTCGAGCAGCACGTCCAGCGCCATCTCCCAATCCTGGAGCTCGATCTCCACGCGAACATCTCCGACCGTCTGGCCGTTCTCCGCCACGGCCTCCTCAGGCAGTAGGTCGACAGCCCGCCGAAGAAGTGTGAACGCGTCATCCATGCGCTGGATTCTCACCTGGCTGCGGGCGTTTTGTCACAGCCGACCGGGACCGACGGCGGCGTGGCGCCGGCATGACGGGCGCGACATTCCGACATGCGCCCCGGGGCTACTGAGAATGTGTGATTTCGGTCAGCCATGTGTGGTCAGGGGGTGTCCGGGTCCCGGCTGCGACTCGGTGCATGACTACGCCGTCTGCGTCGAACCCAACGTCCGGGTCCGCACGACCTCTGACGGGTCAGCATCCTCGGTCGTAGATCGCCCGCAGCCACGGTTCCCCAACGATGGGCATCCGCGCGAGCGTGTACCGGAACGCCTCCCTGGACGGCTGGAACGGGTACCACGGATGCGGCGGCAGCGGATCATCCCGCTCCACGCCTGCCGGCAGCCCGCCGACCACCGGCAGCCGGGTCCGGTGTGGCGGGAAGGCGAGTTCGGCCCAGAGCGCGGCATCCATAGGTACCGGCACCGCCCCGGCGCGCGGCTGCCACACGTCTCCAGTCTGCGGATGGACCGGCACCAGCACCAGGTCAGTGTCCGGCTCGCCGAACCCCGGTCCCGCCAGGTCCAGCCGCTTCGCACCTTCCCCGGCGGGCAGCAGTGCGCCGAGTGCCCGGCCGAGGAGCTCAGCGACCGGCCCGGGCGCCACCTCGACCGGCGCGCCCCCGGAGGCCACCACCACCTGGGCAAGAGCCACCCCCGCCGGGATGTCCCGGTACTCACTCAGTCGGTGCCACAGCGCGCCGGTGGCCAGCAGCTCCGCCCAGTCCATGACCGGCCGCTCCGGTGGGCCGGGCAGCCGCACTACCGCCTGCGGGACGAGCCGGACGACCTGCCAGCACCCGCAGTCGTCCATCCTCGTTCCGACCGGCAGATCGCAGCCCAGGCAGGCAAGGTTCGGCCCGTCCCTCCCGTCGATCCCCATGCAGTAGCCCCCGGCCCGCTCGAGGATCAGCCTGGTGCCGCGCATGTCGCCGGGCGAGAGGAGGACGGTGTCCGACGGCCCGTTGGACAGCGCGCCGAACGGCGCGAAGCGCCCCCGCCCCGCCGCCTCGTGCGCCCCGACCTTGTCCCACTGCCGCCACGGCGGCCCGAACGGTGCGGGCTCGACGGCGTAGGAACCGGCCTCCAGCAGTGGCGGGTGCAGCTTCTCCCAGTGCGTATCGGCCAGGTGGATCGGCAACGCCACCTCCGACACCGCCGCCGTCAGGACCGCACCGCAGCCCGCACACCCGAACACCGCCAAGCTGTCCCCTCCCGCCGTCGAAGCCCCTGGATCCCACCAAGCAGGCGGACCGGGGAGCAAGGGGTTTTCAGACGACGTTGAACGTCCACCGATAGGCGAGCGGGCCTCGACGTCCCCGTCGCGGCCTCAGGAAGCCGGAAGCCGCGCCGGACTGAGCCGCTGAACGTGATTCGTGCCGTCGGTCAGCCGTCCATGATCAGGCCTGTGCCGGTGAGACACCCGTCGACCAGGTCCGGGCGGTACTGGATCTGCTTGAGTCGTCTATGAAACCAAGGAAACCAAGGCTGCGCGGTCGCGCGGGTGATGGCCTGAGCCGACTCTCCTGGACCTGCTCTCCACGAGTCTCAGGTCGTTTTCGTCCGGCGGCTGACGTCGGTGGCGTACCGGCTCCGGATTCCTTCGCTCTGCCGTTGGGGTCCGGCGGGACGGCGCCGGGCGGGTCCGAGTCCTGGCCAGGGTCAGGCCGTGCCGGTGGGATTTCCGGAGGGGCAGGTGACGGCCCAGGCGGCCTCGATCATCTGGAAGATCTCGTCCACCGCGGTCTGCGGATCGGCCGCGTCACGGGCCAGGGAGTAGGCGTCGATCACGAACCTCGCGATCGTCCGGCAGGCCGTTGTGGTCCGTGACAGGTCGGGATCGGCGGCGATGGCCGTTGCCAGCGACTCTGCATGGCGCAGCCTCATCGACTCCTCGTACTCGCGCAGGGCGGGTGATTCGTCGATCATGCGCCAGATCGGGGCGGCGCTGTCCGCCGTGCAGTGTCGCACCAGGGCCTGGATCTCCCGGCGCAGCGCGGGGATGAGCGGCTCGTGCGGTGTCCGGATGGTGACCGCCTGCGTGAGGCGTTGCTCGAAGTCTTGGTCCTGCTCGAACACCAGGGCCTCTTTCGAGGCGAAGTGGGAGAAGACCGTGGTGACGGCGACGTCGGCCTCGGCGGCCACGTCGCGGATGCCCACCGTGTCGTACCCGCGTTCCAGGAAGAGCCGTAGGGCGGTATCTGCGATCTTCTGGCGGGTCGCGGCTTTCTTGCGTTCGCGTCGCCCGGACGGCACGGTCATGCCCTAACGCTATCAGATTCAAAGCCAGAACTGTTGTTAAACACTAACCGTTAGGGTTATGGTCGACGGCATGAAGAGAGTGAGCTTCGCCGAGTTCGGCGGTCCGGACGTCCTGCGACTCGTCGACGCCGAGGAGCCCCACGCGGGCCCCGGTCAGGTACGCATCGCCGTGCGGGCGGCGGGCGTGAACCCCGTCGACTGGAGGATCCGTGAAGGCCAGATCCTCAAGGCCCATCCGATCGAGTTGCCCTCCGGAGTCGGGTTGGACGCCTCCGGGGTGGTGGACGAGGTCGGTCAGGACGTCGAAGGGGTCGAGGTCGGCGACCACGTGTTCGGCGAGGGCTCGAACACCTATGCCGAGTTCGCCGTGCTGTCGGCCTGGGCCCGTATGCCCGAGGGACTGACCTTCGAAGAGGCGGCCGGGTACCCCTCCGTGGTGGAGACCGCCCTGCGGATCATCCGCGAGGTCGGCGTGGAGGCCGGGCAGACGCTGCTGGTCAGCGGTGCGTCCGGGGGAGTCGGATCGGCGGTGCTGCAGATCGCCCGCGACCGCGGCATCAGGGTGATCGGCACGGCTGGGGCCGCGAACCAGGACTACCTGCGCAGCCTGGGTGCCCTCGCCACGACGTACGGCGAAGGCTGGGTCGAGCGGGTGCGGCGGCTCGGCCGTGTCGACGCAGCTCTCGATCTGGCCGGCTCGGGCGTGATCCGCGAGCTCGTCGAGCTGACCGGGGATCCGCAGAAGGTGATCTCCATCGCCGACCTCGCCGCGCCGGAGTTCGGTGTCCGATTCTCCGGTGTGGCCGGGAGTGTGCCGGAAGCGCTCGCCGAGGCCGTCGACCTCATCTCGCGGGGAAAGCTCCGCATCCCGGTCGAGAAGTCGTACACGCTCGCCGAGGCCGTGGCGGCACACATCGACAGCCGGACCGGTCACACGCGCGGGCGCCGGGTCCTGGTCGTCCGGGCCCGTCGGTGAATTAGTGGTGCGTGTCGCGTCAACTCGTCGTTGATGCTGCGTGCATGACGTATCCGGCGAGTTCGCTGGGGTCGATGAGGCGGACGGGGAGCGGCTCGCTGTGGTGGCCGTGCTGCTGGAGCAGGGGCCGGACCTGGTGGTCGAGGGCGCGCATCTGGTTCTCGCCGATGTGGAAGAGGTGGGCGAGCAGCGAGGCGGGCGGGCCCCGCTGGTCCGGGACGGCGGCCCAGATGATGTTCTCGACGGTCAGTTTGCGGTGGCGTGGGCGTTGTTCCGGCGGCAGTGTGTCGATCATTTCGCGGGTCTCGGTGACGAGGTGGTCGAGGGCTTGGCGGGAGACGCCGGTCAGCACGGGGTGGGTGGCCAGGGCCGCGTCGAAGGTGTGGGCCGCGCGAGGGTGGGAACGACGTCCGGGCGGCTGCAGCGGCACCGGCGGGACGCCCGGCTGCGGCCGGACGCCGGGTGCAGCGACGCCCGCTCCTTCTGCCATACCTACGGCCGGCGCGAGAACACGCACGAGATGGTGCCCGGCTGGCCGTACTCCCTTGGGCGGTCGAGGACCGCAGGGGCTGAGCCCGCGCCCGTGGACAACAAGGGCGCTCAGCTGACCAACTGCGCCGCTCAGTCACAGCTACCTGTGCTGGTGAGGACCTTGCCGAGGGTGGCGGGGTCCATCGGGTGCCCAGGCTCGGCGGCCGGGGAAGAACCAGTTCCACCGGCACTCACAGGGCGATCGTCAGTTGCTGGTGGGTGGCGCGAAGAGATAGCAGTCCATCATGAGTGCGGCGTCGCCGAGGATCTCGGGGTCGCCTTCCGCCTGCTCGGTGAAAGCCAGGTCGAGCAGGTTGGCTGCGACCTCCACAGCGAGCCGTGCGCGTCGACGGGACTGCTCGGTGTCGGGCATCGCGTAGCCGCGAACGAGCGATTGATGTAGCCGCCGGGCGATCTCCGTGTTCGTCTCCTGGCGTTCCGGGTTCAGGCCGGTGATGCGCGGCCCCTGGTACCAGGCCCGGCGATAGCCCGGTTCCCTGCGGAAGCGGTCTGCGTAGGCGGCGAGCAGCTTCCCCAGGAGCTCCTGCGAGCTGTCCGGGAGGGGCTCCTTGGTGATCCGCTCGGCGATCTCCACGTCGAGCCGCAGCCAGCCACGAACCAGCGCCGCGACGATCGCCTCCTTGTCGGTGAAGTACCGGTAGAGCACGCCGACCGAGACGCCTGCCTCGGCGGCAATCAGCTTCGTCCCCAGTTCTTCGTAGGGAGTCGTCTCCAGCAGCGTGGCAGTCGCCGCAAGGATGCGGGCGAACTTCTCACGGCTTCGCTGCTGCTGCGGTTCCCTGGTCTCGCTTGCCATCTGACTCCTTGACATCCATCGAAAGGTGAACAAGAGTCTAGTTCATGTTTTCACTCGGGGGTACCAGCAGCACAAAGCTCGGAGCGAGGTTCCATCAGGTTTGCGCCTCGGTCGCCCTGTCCGGGCTTGGTGACGGGATGCGCTTCGTCGCACTGCCTCTGCTCGCGGCGCAACTCACCACCGACCCAAGGCGAATCGCTGCCGTGTCTCTGGCAGAGCAACTGCCCTGGCTGTTCCTCGGCCTGCTGTCCGGCGCATTGGCAGACCGCTTCGACCGTCGCCGAATCCTATGGCTCGTCGACGCCGTCCGAACCCTGATCGTGGGTACGCTCGCGCTCGCGGTGGCAGTCCAAGCGGCAACGATCCCACTGCTGGCCGCTGTTGCCTTTCTGCTCGGATGCGGGCAGACCCTCTACAACGGCGGCTGGTCGGGAATGGTCCCGGCGCTGGTGGACCCCAGCGCGCTCACGCGAGCCAACGCCCGCCTGCAGGCCGGCTCCCTGATCACCGACAACCTGCTCGGGCCCACCCTGGGCGCGCTGCTGTTCGGCGCAGCCGCCGCTCTCCCCTTCGCCGTCGATACGGTCTCCTTCGCAGCCGCCGCAGCGCTGATCCTCCTGCTCCGCGGAGACTTCCGCCCCCGCCTCCAGGCGAAGCCGAACCCTGTGACGACTCTGCGCCGTGACACAGCCGAGGGCGTCCGCTGGCTCTGGCGGCACCAACTACTGCGCAGACTCTGCCTGATATCCGGGATGACCAACTTCGTCGGCGGCGCCTTGACCTCGATCCTGGTGCTTTACGCCCGGGGCACCCTCGGCCTGAACAATCTGGGCTTCGCCCTGCTCCTGGCGTCCTTCGCGCTCGGCGGTGTAGCGGGGGCAACCGCGACCCCGCGCCTGACCGCGCGGTTCGGCTCGCCACGGATTCTCAAGCTCACCGCTGCGGGTGCCGCCATCGCTTCCATCGGCGCGGGCAGCGCGACTTCAGCCGTCGCAGCCGGCCTGTTCATCGCCGGGTACGGGGCAGCGAACCTGGCATGGAACGTCACTGCGGTATCGCTGCGCCAGTCCTTGGTGCCCGCCGGACTACTGGGTCGCGTGACCATGGCGTACCAGATGACCACCGGCGGCGCTGGCGCGCTCGGCGCCGTAGCGGCCGGCTTCACCGCCCGCTCCTTCGGGCTGCGCGCCCCCTTCCTTGCCGGGGCGGTCCTCCTGTTCGCCGCCAGCCTGATCAGCGTGCGATCCACTACGACAAGTAGTCTGCCCACCCTGGTGCCGACTCTCGACACGCCGTCAAGGAGCGGTGTAGGGGCCCGTCGGTGAATTAGTGGTGCGTGTCGCGTCAACTCGTCGTTAATGCTGCGTGCATGACGTATCCGGCGAGTTCGCTGGGGTCGATGAGGCGGACGGGGAGCGGCTCGCTGTGGTGGCTGTGCTGCTGGAGCAGGGGCCGGACCTGGTGGTCGAGGGCGCGCATCTGGTTCTCGCCGATGTGGAAGAGGTGGGCGAGCAGCGAGGCGGGCAGGCCCCGCTGGTCCAGGACGGCGGCGGTGGGGTCCTCGTGCCGCCTCCGGCTCTCGCGGACCTGCCGGCGCAGCAGGTCGTGAACAGCCTCGGTGGTGCCGTCGTCGCGCCACGTGCCGAAGTGGTAGTGGACGGTGCTGGGTGGCGGGAGGTCGTGCGGCAGGTAGCGCCACTGGCAGCCGGTGCGGGCCTGGTAGAGGATGGCGTTGAGGATCTCCCGCATGTCGTAGCGGCCCTGGTGCCCGCTGACCGACGGGTGCCGTCCTTTCCAGGCCGTGATGACCGGCCGGATCAGCTCCCACACCTCATCCGACAGGTCACTCGGGTAGGAACTGCGCTCGCTCATGCCTACAGCAGACCGCGTCCTCGCTGAACGTCAACCACTCTGGCAGAAAGCCGACTTCGGCACAGCGGACGAACCGCTCACACTCTCACAGAACTCCCTCTGAAAACCGGCTGCGCGTCGTTCCCAAGCAGAAATTGAGGAATTTCAGCTTGAGTTGGTCTTCGGGGCGCCTGGTGGTGGCTTGATGAGGGTGAAAGGGCCCGGCTCGGGCCCGGTGAGGATGCTACGGGTCACCAGGCGTTTCGGCTTCGCGCGGGTGCCTTCGGTCTGCTTCGGTTCGGTGCCGGGACCGAGCGCCTGGCGGACGTCCCTGGCGCGGAGTCCGTCCTCGGCCTTCTCGATGGCAGCCAGGATCTCGCGGTATCAGGGCAGCAGCGGCTCCGGCGACTGGATGCCGTCCTCGGCGGCCAGCTCCGCCAGGGTCTCGGAGGGTGATCTCCACACGTTTCAAGGCGCCTTCGGCAGCGACGAGTTGTTCGGCGAGCCGGGCGATCCGGTCACGCAGATGTCCGGCAGTCCCGCGGACGATCTGCTGCCGGGCCGAGATCTTGTCCAGCAGTTCCCTCATCGAAGCGCCTGTGGGTCCGGGGTGCCGGATGCCGGGGGCCAGGTCGGCGGATCGCGCCAGGTCGGGGTGGTGGCGCGGGTGAGACGGCGGAGCATGACGTCGGTCATGGACCAGTGGATCATCGCGACCGAGCCGGCCGGCTTCGCCTCGAGGCCGCGCACCCGGCGGTTCCGGCGTGGCGGTGGCGGACGTGCGGCGCGACCAGGCCGAGGAGCTGTTGCGGCGGGGACCGGGCGAGACGGACAGCGATGCCGTGCGCCGCCGGGAGGGACTCCTGCGGACACTCGGCCACGGCCCGAAGGCCGGCACCGGTGTGCGAGCGGTGGCGCATCCTGCGGACTGACTTCGGCGAGGACGAGGACCTCAATGCCCTCGCAGAAGTGCTGCTCCGGCAGGGGTACGGCCTGACAGATCTCCGGTCCGTACTCACCACCCTGCGACATGCCTTCTGACACACTGCGGTTCCTTGGCCCGGGAACTCGGCGGCGTTGCTCCGTTCCGGCCGCGACTGACTTCGCGCCTCCCGTTCAGCGCCCGCCGCTGCCTGTACGGCCGCTCGCAGGGGCGCGCCCACTTTGGCCGGGCGCCGGCCGCGGACCGTACGCACCGCCTGGCGGCGTGCGGGTGTTCCGCCAGGAGCGTGGGTCAGTAACGAGCAAGCGGTTCCGCTCCCGTGATCGGCGGATCGGTCGCGGCGGGATACACCCGCGCCTTCTCACTGCAGCCGGCGGTGATCCTCGACTGATGCCGCCGCGGCGTGGGCGTTCCGGGTACGTCATGCCCGGAACACCCGCGCCGCGGTCTACCTGGTGAGGTCGGCCGGCTTGTCGAGTCGCGTCAGCTTCTCTGGGTTGGATGTCGCGTAGATCCGGGTGATGCGCCCGTTCTCGACCACGAGACTGACCGCGGCCCGCCCGCTGTCGGATTCGATCCGGATCGCCGGGGCGCCGTTGAGCCACACCGCCGTGGTCTCGAAGGCGGCCCGGTCGGTGCCGGCGAGCATCGTCGCCACGAGGTCGGCCCCGTGGATGGGGGCCAGTGCGGCGCGGGCCCGCCCGCCGCCGTCAGCGATGAAGACCACGTCCGGCGCCATGATCTCCAGCAGGTCCTGGATGCGCCCCGTGTGCAGCGCGGTGACGAACCGGGCGACCACGGCGTTGTGCTCCGACCGGCTCACGCTGATGCGTGACTGCCGAGCGGCGATGTGGCTCCGGGCCCGCCGGGCGATCTGCCGAACCGCAGCGGGGGTCTTGCCCACGGTCTCGGCGACCTCCTCGTACGGGACGTCGAAGACCTCGCGGAGCACGAACACGGCTCGCTCAGTGGGGCCGAGCGTTTCCAGGACGGTCAGCATCGCGATGGAGACGTTTTCCGCGAGTTCGACGTCGTCGGCGACGTCGGGGTGGGTCAGCAGGGGTTCCGGCAGCCACTCGCCCACATAGTCCTCGCGGCGGCGGGAGAGTGTGCGTATGCGGTTGAGTGTCTGCCGGGTGACGGCCCGGACGAGGTACGCCCGCGGGTCGTGGACCTGTGACTGGTCGACGTCGGCCCACCTCAGCCAGGTCTCCTGCAGTACGTCCTCCGCATCGGCCGCGGAGCCGAGCATCTCGTAGGCGACGGTGAACAGCAGGCTGCGGTGGGCGACGAACGGGTCCACGATCATGCCGTGGACCCGACGCGGGACGTCGCCGGGCGGTTGGCCAGCGGGATCTCGCAGGCGTCGGAGAAGCCCTGAGAGGTGACCCCGTTCGCCACATTGGCCCTGGTCGCCAGGTTGACGTAGGCGATGAACGCGGTGAGCTCCACCATGGCCGGCAGCCCGAGCCGCTCAAGAAGGGCGGCGTACTGCTCGTCGGTGACGGTCGGCGGGGTGTTGGTCATCGCCTCGGCGTACCCCATGACGTCGCGCTCCAGCGCGGTGAACACGTCCGCCTCCCGCCAGCGCGGCACCTGGCTCGCCTTGGCCAGGTCCAGGTTCTCGTTCTGTGCCTGGAAATAGCCGACGTCCAGGCACCAACTGCAGCCGACCTGCGACGCGACGGCCATGTGCGCGAACGACTTCAGGCCCGGGTCGACCGCGTCCCACGCCCCCACCTTGGCTCCGAACTCCAGGTTGTCCTGGGTCACTCGGGGGCTGTGCCACAGCACCTCGACGTTCTCGGGCACGACACCCAGCTGCTTGATCATGTTCTCCTTGAGCTCGGCGGGGAGCTCGGCCTTCGGCAGGCGCAGCGTCATGCTGTCTCTCCTTGCTATGCGCCCCTCGTGGGGCTGTTCGGCATGAAGACACCGCCCGGCCCACGTATGTGACAACCACCGCCGCCCCGGCGTGCTCCGTGCCCCGTCCACGTGCGCGCGTCCTTCTCCCTTGGGCACAGAGCCCCGGGCATTGCTGCTGTTCCTCGTGAACATCCATGGGCCCAAAGATCGTCAACTGCTGCCCAAACGGCCGAACGAATGCTGCTGCTTCAGTGAACGAAGCCAATTCGTAGCCAGGTGGATGCTGACACGGTGCTCAAAACAACCCTGGATGCCCGTCACGGCGTTCTCGGTTTCATCCGTCGGACGCAACGCCGATGCGGGTCAGTACCGCGGCGGCGCCGTCCTCTGTGGCGATGCGGTTCGGGCTGGTTGGCCTTGATCACCAAGAGGTAGTGCGCCTGCTTCTCGTCCGCCAGGAAGCGCGCATGCGCGCGCTGGGTGTGCAGGGCGTCGGCCGTGACGGTGACCCCGGTCAGGTCGAAGGGTGCCAGTAGCGCGGCGAAGCAGGTGATCTCGTTGGTCTTGTCGGGGACCCGCAGCTGGGTGACGTTCGGCCGTCGCCGGTCATCGCGGCCAGCAGGTGGGCGGCGGGTGTCTGGCCGTGTCGGGAGCCGCGGGCGGCCCTGCCGTCGAGCGCCACCGAGTCCGAGCCGGCAGGATCAGCGCCGGTCAGATCGGCCAGGCCATCAGGGCAGACCAGGCCGACAACCCGCCGAATCGTGGCGGCACTCGGCGCGACGCGCACGCTCAACGACCCTACGACCCGGGCACCCAGGCGGGCCAGGGCATGCTGCGGCGCGTTCGCGGACCACGGGCCGATAGCCGTATACGAGCGTGCGCCGGCGACAACCGCCGAGGCGGCAACCAGCAGCACCGCCACGAACGGGTGACGCACCCCTCGACGCCGACGCGGATCCGGCAACAGCCGCAACCGCTCCACCAGCGACAACCCCCGCAGTGTCCTCCGGAGCGGGCGACTTGATCAGACAGACGGTGGCAGACTGACGACACATCGAAGCTCCGGTGGTGTGAGGCGACTTGGGAAGGTCACCCCGTTCAACCGGAGCTCCGCTGCGTGTGTGACGGCCCAGCCCGCGCTCCTTGGACCGCTGCGACCTGCGGACCCTCAGGGTTGGTCGTACCAGGAGAACGCCGCGATCCGCCAGCCCTCCGGGGTGCGGACGAACTGGATGGTCTTGGTCCCGCCGCCCTCGAACGGCTCGCCGTCCAGGACGCCGGCCTTCCGGTACTCGCCGAAGCGCGACGCGATGTCGCCCGCGATCTCGGTTCGCTCGGAGGTCTCCCACTCCGAGAACTCGACCAACCGGCCTTCGGCGAGCAGGCGTTCGCGCGGCTCGATGAACTCGTCCACGGTGTAGACCGTGTACTTCGGCCCGGTCAGCACGATCACACCACCCGGAATGACCAGCCGGCGGATCCGGGCCACGTCCGCGGCCTTGCCGCCGCGGTTGTCGAAGGCTCCGAAGAACTCGGCGGTTATCGCGTCAATCTCGATCTTGGACATGGCGCGACAGTAACACCGCCAGGGGGCAACGGACATGGAGTCGAGGCAACTTCGACCCAGGGCACCCACGAGATCACGCGACTTTGCAACATCCCTGCCGCAGCACGGTGGCGGGTGAGGGGCGCCAGCCCTTCTTCGTGCCGGCCTTTCTTCGTGCCGGTGGTGATGACGAGTTGCTTGGCGATGTCGCGTAGGTTCATCTCCCGGTCGCGCGGGTGGAGTGCCATGGACATCATGTCTTCGTCGGTGACGCCTGCGCCGCCGGTGGTCTTGCCGTGCTTGCGGGCGGACTGGTGGCCTTCGAGGGTGCGGTCGCGGATGTACTCGTGCTCCATGCCGGACATGGCGGCGAGCACGGTGAACACGGTGAACACGGTGCCGGCGGAGGGGGTGTGCGAGCCCTTCGGCTCGCCGGTGAGGCACTCACGGCCGACGTTGCCCGCTTTCAGTTCCCCGGCAAGCGCGACGAGCTCAATGCCGCAGCCGAGCCGCTCGTGCCCGTGGACGACGAGGGTGATGGTGACGCGGGAGGAGCGGATCTTCCGGCGAGCCTCACGGCCCCCTCCAGCTCGGGGTGGTGGCACGGGGTGGAGATCTTCTCCGAGAAGATGCGCGTCACCCCGGCCTCGGCGGGGGATCGCCGCAGGTGGACCGTCGGGCGGGCGGGTGTTCCACGAGCGGCCACCTGTGAATCGCGTCCGGCAAGGGGGCTCTCAAGGACACCTGGGCGTGGCGGGTCGGAACCGGCAGGGGGCGTCGATGACTGCGGAAAACCACAGTAGGGTCGGGCGGTCGACCGCATGGTGCGCCTTCCGGTCGCTGCCTAGCGTGAACCGCATGATCGCAACGCCGGCCTTCGTGCCACTCCTCGCCGCCTCCGCCGAGCCCGCCGACGGCATCGCCGGATGGGCCGTCGATGTCATGGACGCACTCGGAGCCGCCGGCACCGGGCTGACCAACCTCGTCGACACCGTCCTGCCGTTCATCCCCAGCGAGATCGTCCTTCCCGTGGCCGGGTTCGCCGCCGGGCAGGGGCGGTTGAGCCTGGTGGCCGTCATCGTCTGGACCACGGTCGGTTCCGTCGTCGGATCCTGGATCGTGTACGCCGCGGGCGCCCTTCTGGGCCGCGAACGCACCCGCGCGCTCGCCGCCCGCATCCCCCTCGTCCGCCCGCACGAGATCGATCGCGCCGAGGCGTGGTTCGAACGGCGCGGCCGCGCCGCCGTGCTGCTCGGCCGCATGGTGCCGGTGGTGCGCAGCCTCATCTCGATCCCGGCCGGGATCCAGCGCATGTCGTTTTCGGCCTTCACCGCTCTGACCGCCCTCGGCAGCCTGGTGTGGAACACCGCGTTCGTGCTGTTGGGATACTGGCTCGGCGACAACTGGCGGCTGGTGGAGGAGTACGGGGGATGGGTGTCGAAAGCGGTCGTGGCGGTGGCGGTCCTGGCTGTCGCCCGGTGGTTCACGGTGCGGCTGCGCCGCCGCTCGGGCGCACGGCACCGGGCATGAGGTTCGTGCGCGCCGCGGCGGGCATCGCTCTGGGTGCGGTCTCGGCGCTCGCCGCGCCCGTCGTCCTCGCCGCCGCGGGCCTGGCCCGCTCTCCCGGGCTGCCGGTTTGTCTGGCCGAGCTGGAGCAGCGGCGCGTCGCCGCCCTGCTGGGCGGTGGCCCCATGACGCCGGAGGGCATTGCGCCGCGCCGGGCCGCCGTGTACCTGTGGTGCCGTGTCCCGGTCGGCCTGCTCGGCGGCGGGGTGCTGTTCCTGCTGGCCGCAGGCGGCTGGACGGCCGCCTGCGGGCTGTCGCGCTGGCTGACCGGGCGCAGCGCCGACGGCATGGCTCCCACCTGGCCGGTTGCCGGGTACCTCCTCGCCGCCGGGCTGCTGCTGCTCTTCCTCGACCTGACGGGCCTGGCCGCCGTCGCCGAACTGGAACGGCGGCTGGTGCGCCGCTTCCTCGGCCCCGACGAGCTGACGTGGATGCGCCGCCGGATCGACGAACTCGCCACCTCGCGCTCGGGGATCGTCGAGGCCGTGGACGCCGAACGGCGCCGCATCGAACGTGACCTGCACGACGGGCTGCAGCAGCGGTTGATCGTGGTGGCGATGCTGCTCGGACGGGCGCGCCGCAAGAACTCCGAGGAGCTGTACCGGCAGGCCCAGGCCGAGGCCGAGCAGGCGCTGGAGGAGCTGCGGCAGGTGGCGTGGCGGGTGTATCCCGCCTCCCTGGACATGCTGGGCCTGCGGGAGGCGCTGGCTGTGGACGCCGAACGGGCGCCCGTCCCGGTGGCGATCAGCGGCGATCTGACGGATCGTCCGGCCCCGGCCGTCGAGACGGCCGCCTACTTCGTGGTGCGTGAGGCCCTCACCAACGCGGCCAAGCACGCCGGGGCCACCCGGATCGAGGTGGCGATCGGCCAGGACGCCGACGTGGTGAGGGTGTCGGTGCGAGACGACGGGTGTGGCGGCGCCGATCCCGCCGGGCCGGGACTGGCCGGCCTGGCACGCCGCATCGCCGCGCTGGACGGGCGTCTGACCGTGGACAGCCCGCCGGGCGGCCCCACGCGTGTGGTTGCGGAGCTGCCGTGCGGTTGATGATCGCCGAGGACTCCGCGCTGCTGCGTGCGGGCCTGGTCCGCCTGCTGGTCGACGAAGGGCACGAGGTGACTGCCGCGGTGGGGGACGCGGACGCGCTGCTGGCCGCGGTGGCCGCCGGGCCTCCGGACGTCGCCGTCGTGGACGTGCGCATGCCGCCGAGTCACACCGACGAGGGGTTGCGGGCCGCGCTGCGGCTTCGGTCCGAGTACCCGCAGGTGGGAGTGCTGGTGCTGTCGCAGTATGTCGAGCAGCGGTACGCCGCCGAGCTGCTGGCGGCCGACACCCGGGGTGTGGGATATCTGCTGAAGGACAGGGTCGGGAGGGTGGAGGAGTTCCTGTCAGCGCTGGAGCGGGTGCACGGCGGCGGCACGGTGTTCGATCCGGAGGTGGTGCGCCGTCTCCTGGCGCGCACGCGCCACACCGACGATCTCGATCTGCTGACGGACCGTGAGCGAATGGTGTTGACACTGATGGCCCAGGGTTGCACCAACACGGCCATCGCGCAGCAACTGTTCGTCTCCAGGAGCGCGGTGGAGAAACACACCAACGCGGTGTTCGACAAACTGCGGCTGCCGCGGGACGACGGGACCAACCGCAGGGTGCTGGCGGTCCTGCGGTTCCTGGGAAGCTGACTGGTGCGGCCGGCCGATCCGCGCTCGAGTAGCGCCTCGACCGTGGCCTCGTCCGTGCGGCGCCCGCGGTCGCACTCAAGGAGCTCGGGGTGCGGATCCCGTGGCGTGGTACGGGAGTGGCCCGGCGCATCCACGACGAACTCGTTGCCGGGCGCCCCGAGGAGCGTGTGACGCTGATGGTCAACCCGGCGGCCGGGGACGGCAAGGTGCTCGCGCTGTACGAGGCGTGGGGGTACGAGGCCGTCAACCGGGTTCAGCCGTCGCCGGCCGCACCCCCGTTCATGGCAATGGTCCGCGCTTGTGCCGAACCCGGTGCACCGGTCGATTGCTGAGCGATGCCACCAGGAGCAACAGTGCCTCCTGCCCGGCCGAAGCCGGGCAGGGGCAGCGTGGTTCACGGGTGTACGGGAGCGATCACGGCGGCCACGGGAGCGGCGGCTCGGCCGGGACGATCGGCGGCAGCGGCGCCCGCGAGGGGGCGGTCCGCAGCCAGGACGGCAGCGGGGCATCGGCCGCCGGGTGGAGCTCCGCTGCCGACGTGCGCCCGCAGGCCGGCTAGCCCTGCTTGATCGCGGAGATGTCGAACTCCAGAACGATCTTGTCGCCGACCAGGACACCGCCGCCCTCCAGCGCCGCGTTCCAGGTCACGCCGAAGTCCTTGCGACTGATCGTCACCGAGCCTTCCAGGCCCACCCGCAGGTTGCCGTGCGGGTCGACGGCGTTGCCCGTGTACTCGAAGTCGATGGTGACCGGGCGGGTGGTGTCCTTGATGGTGAGGTTGCCGGTCACGCGGTATTCGGTGGCGGAGCTCGGCTCGACCGAGGTGGTGCGGAAGGTGATGTCGGGGTGGTTGGGGACGTCGAGGAAGTCGTTGGTGCGCAGGTGCTGGTCGCGCTGTTCGACACCGGTGTCGATGGTCCCGGCCTTGACCACCACCTCGGCGGTCGAACGGGACGGGTCTTCGGCGTCCAGGTGGGCGGTGCCCTCGAACTTCTGGAACGAGCCGCGGACCTTGGTCACCATGGCATGGCGCGCGATGAAGCCGATTCGGGTGTGGGCGGGGTCGAGGACGTAGTCCCCGGTGAGCTCGGGGAGTGAGACGGTCATGGTGTGCCCTCCGTGGTTGCCCGGGTCCTGGCAGTGGCCCGCCCCGGGGTGTTCCCGGACCACGCTAGGGCCTCCCCCTGCGCGGTGAGCGCCGAATCCCCGTGCGCCCCCACGATTGGCGCCCCCGCGATCGGCGCCACCGGCCCGGCCCCCGCCGGGGCGCCCGGGCCAGGACCCGCGCCCCGCTCGGCGGACGCGGCCTGTCCGGCCGCATCGCGCACGAGGGTGAGAAGGCGCCGGTCCGGGCACGTCGGAGGTGGCACGTCGAACGCACCCACGCCTGGCAGAACGCCTTCCACCGCCTCGCCCGCTGCTACGAGCGCCGGGCCACCGTCATCGGCGCCTTCCTCGGCCTCGCCGACACCATCATCACCGTGCGTGGCCCTATCCGTCGGGCGTGGACGGCCCACTGCCGGGGCGAACGCCCGGACCGCCGCCCATGACAGGCGCTGGCCTTCGGGCGGAGCCGGGCATCAGCCGGCCCGATGCGATCGCGGCATCGCCGACCCGCTCGGCGGTGTTCCCGGCACCGGCACCGGATCGGCTTCCGTCCTTGCCCGGGGCGGTGCCGCCCGGGGCGCGGCCCCACGCCTCTCGCGCGTTCACTGCTCCAGCAGTTCGGCGAAGCGGTCCAGCGCACGATCGGTGCGGTGGCGGTCGCCGGTGGCTGTGAGATCGAACAGCAGCCCCCGGACAACGGCCATGACCAACGTGGGTGTGACGGTGTCGTCAGGACCGGTGGAGACGTCGCGGAAGGTGGCGCCGAGCGTGTCGAACCAGTCCGTGATCGCCTCGCCCTGGCCGGGGTAGTTCTCGGGGTGGACCAGGCCGTCGGCGTGCACCTCGAAGAACAGCCGGACGAACGGCGCACGTTCGTCTGCGCTGATCCACGCCCAGATGCCGCGCAGCCGCTCCTGCACGGAGCCCGTCTTCGGCGGAAGGTGCCCGGCCAGGCGCACCGCACCCCGGCGACGGGCCTCGGCGAGGACGGCCGCGACCAACTCCTGTTTGCTGCCGAAGTCGTAGAGCAGCATCCGCGGGCTGGTGTCGAGGGCCTGGGCCAGTGGTCGCAGGCTCAGCCCGGCCAAGCCGTGCGCCAGCACGTAGTCGGTCGCCCGCGCCAGCGTGCGCTCGCGACGGGCGGGATCTGCGGGTCGCCCCACGGTGGATCTCCCCTCGGCACCTCGGAGTTGAAACAGCATCAGCGAGTATATGGTACGACTGTTTCACTAACGAGGGGAGACCACCATGCACACCTTCGACCGAGCACTCGTCCTGGGCCCGGGAAGTCACGTCGGCACGGCCTGGATGGCAGGGCTGGCCTGCGGGTTGCGCCGCGACGGCGTGGAACTGGGCGAGGCCGACCTGATCGTCGGGACGTCGGCCGGCGCGATCGTCGGAGCGCTGCTCGCCACCGGGCAGGACCCGGGGCGGCTCGCGACGTCGGCCCGCCGGCCGGCTCACCGGCTCACGGTGGACCCCGGGCGGATGGGCGAGGTGTTCGCCGTACTCGGCGACCGCAGCCTGGAGCCCGGCGAGGCCAGGCGTCGCGTCGGCCGCCTCGCGCTCGACGGCACCGACCCCCGGGCCGAGGAGGCGCTGCTCGCGGGGCGCGCCGCCTTGATCGGTGCGGACGCGTGGCCGGAGCGACGACTGCTGATCACCGCCGTGGACGCGACCAGCGGTGAGCCCGTGGTGTGGGACCGCGACAGCGGCGTGCCGCTGGTGCACGCGGTGGCGGCGAGCAGCGCCTTCCCCGGGGCCGCGCCGCCCGTCGCCGTCGACGGCCGGCGGTACATGGACGGCGCGCTGCGCGCAGGCCCCAACGCCGACCTCGCGGCCGGAGCCCGCACGCTGGTCGTGGTCGAGCCGATGGCCCACCTGTTTCCCCGCGAGCCGCTCAACCGGCAGCTGGCGGCCGTGGGGGCGGACACCGTGGTGACCATCGGCCCCGACCCGGCCTCGGTGCGCGCTTTCGGCCCGGACCTGGGCGACCTGGCAGCCTGGGAGCCGGCCTACCGGGCGGGTCTTGGCCAGGCAGGCGACGTCGGCGCGCAGCTCCGCTCCACGTGGAGGACGGAAGCCGACGCGGGCTGACCGCCGATCAGGTCGGGCCGACCGCCCGGGCAGCCCGGCGCCGAATGGACCCTAAGGCGGTTCGGTCGGCCATGATGGAAGTACGGGCACGGGTCTTTTCGGTGATCACAGAGCGTCGCAACTTGGTGATCACCGAGAAGCTCCGTGATCACCAAGACCTGTGCCTGCGTTGCGACCGGGGTGACACCGCCGCGCCCGTCTGCGCGACCTCTTATGCGAGGTTCTTCTCCAGCGCCGTAAGGTAGTTGCGCATGGCATGGTCGCGCACGCCGTCGCTGACCGGGGCGAACGCGTCGGCGGTCAGGCCCCTGGTGCGGTCGGCGAGTCCGGCGAGCGCACCGGGCGCCTCCCCGATCCTTCCCGAGGAGTCGATGTAGCGCAGCGCGTCGACGTGGGTGAAGGCCGGTTCGGCCGGCAGCTGGGGCACGATGTCGTTGTTGTTGACGAAGCGGTACATCCGGCCCTTGAAGCCCTTGTTGCAGGCGGCGGCCAGGAGGCGGTCGCAGGTGCGGGGCTGGCCGAAGGTGACGATGCCGTCGGCCTTCAGGAGGGGTTCCTCCAGGTACAGCCGGGCGGCGCCGAGCATCGCCAGCGCGCCGCCGAGGCTGTGGCCGGTGAACCAGAGGCTCTGTCCGTTGGTGCGCAGTTCCCCGACCGTCTTCACCACTGCGGGGTGGACGGAGGCGAGGGCCTTGGCGAAGCCGTAGTGCACGTAGCCCGTCCCGCCGGGGCCGGGCCACGGCGGGGTGGTGGCGTCCGACAGCCAGTCGCGGATCTGGGCGGGCTCCGTGCCGCGGAACGCGGTGACGATCATGTGCTCGCTCGCCATGGTGTAGGCCTGGGTGTCCTGCAGCGGGAACGGCGGGGTGAACCGGGTCTCGTGGTGGCGCACCGTGTCGAATCCCCATGAGCGGGCCTGCGCCTCGATGGCCTCCCTGTCCTGGTACGAGAGGCCGGCGGCCCTCGCCAGCCAGTACGCGTGCGGGAGGCTGTAGTTGGTGACCCGGTGATCGAAGGTGGTAGGAACGGCCATCGCTGGACTGCCTTTCCGAGCAGGGGCCGGTGACCTGGACGGTCGGCCGCCGGCAGGACGTCGTCCACTCCTTCGTACGGGAGCCCCTGCCCGCTCCCGCGGCGGCGGCGCCCCGCTGTCACCCGGATGGCGGCCCCGCCGTGTCCCGGCCTCCGGCAGGCGCCGCGACGGGGGCCCCGGATCCGGCGGGCCCGCCGGCCGCACCTGGTGCTGTTGCCGAGACCCTGCCGCCGGTGACGGCGTATGGCGTTCTGCAGGCAGCAGGCAGCAGGCAGCAGGCAGGCAGGCAGGTGGGCGAGGCCGGCGGCGAGAGGGTCGGCGGCGCCTGGAACGTCGGTGGTTGCGGGCGGACCTCCACCGGGGCTCGGATGGCTTCCGGATCCGCGCCGCAGTCCGGGCCGGCACGACTGCCGGGGACCTTGCTGCGGAGGTCCTGCGCCGCAGTGGGGCGCTGCGGGCAGGATCTTGGATGGGGCGGCCCGGTCACCCTCTCCCCGGCCGTCGGGTAACTCCCCGGTGTCCCGGGTGCGTTGCCCGGCAGGTCCGGATGGACGGCGGGTCCGGGGGACGGCACCCCGGACGGCCGGGTGCCCGTGTGGGGTGCTCAGGCGGCGGGCCGGGCGGTGGGGGACAGGGTGGTGTCGAGCCAGTCGAAGGCGGTCTGCTGGAAGCGGGACATGGCTCCCATGTGGCAGTGCTCGCCCGCGCCCTCGGCTTCGGGGAGGGTGATCAGGGTGTGGGGGCAGGTCAGGGCGGCCTGGACGCGCTGGGGCTGGCCGTGGAAGAACTGGTCGTTCTCGGCGTCCAGGATGAGGGTCGGGCAGTCGATGAGCTGGGCGACGCCGTCGAGGGTGTAGTCGGCGGTGCGGCGGATGTAGTCCGCGACCGAGGAGGCGCCGAAGGTCCACACCCCGTTGCGCAGGGCCCAGCGGAGCTGCGTGCTGCCCGTCATGAGCAGGTGCGCGACGGGGTTGGCGAGGTCGTCCCGTCCGCTCTCGACCCACTCCCGCAGGAACGGCGGCATGACCCGGGTGTGGGCGTCGTAGTAGTCGTAGAGGCCGTCGTCCAGGATCAGGGCGGCCAGGCGGTGTTCGTGGGCGGCGGCGCGGGCGACCAGGTAGCCGCCGAGGCTGTAGCCCGCCAGGGCCAGCCGGTCGGGGGCGATCTCGGTGCGAGTCAGCGCGTAGTCGACCACCGGGGTGACCACGGCCTCCCAGTCCGGGCGGAAGACGAGCTGCTGCTCGCGCAGCGCCGCCCCCTGGCCGGGCCCGTCGTAGGCCAGCACGTTGTAGCCGCGGCGCAGCGCGGCCGCGGCGACGACGAAGTAGGACTCCTCCAGCGTGGAGTCGAAGCCGCTGGTGAAGATGACGGTGGGGCGGGGGACGCCGGAGTCGTCGACGAGGAAGAGGTAGCCGGGCAGGCTGGTGTCCTCGTAGGGGATGCGCACGGCCTCGACGGGGGTGTCCATCAGGGCCGCGGCGGCCGCGAAGGTCTCGCGGGAGAGCGCGGACAGGAGCTTGGCCTCGGGGTCGTCGGCCGGGTCGTCACGGCGGTAGAACTCGGCGGTGCGGTAGTAGTTCGACGCGCGCAGCAGGGCCTCGCGGGCACTGACCCGGTGCCCGGCCGCCAGGGCGCGGCTGCCGGTGGCGTGGACGCGCTCCGCGGTGCTCTTCCACTCGCGCAGCCAGGCCTCCTCGTCGCCCTCGGCGATGTTGCGGACGGTGGCCAGGATCTCGCCCAGGTCGGCGCCGCCGTCGTTGGCGAACCCGGCCGCGCGCAGGGTCTCGAAGGAGAACGACTCGTCCTCGTACAGGAACCGCATGGTGAAGCTCCTTCGCTCTATCGAGACGGAACGGTTTCGTCTCGGCTACGAGAAGGACACTAGCCCTCGCCTAGTCGAGACGCAACCGTTCCGCCTCATGTAGATTCCAGGCATGCCCACCACACCCGAACCCCGGACCCCCGCCCCCGACCCGGCCCCGGCTTCCGAGCGCCGACTCCCCGGCGGGCCGGTGCTCCAGGACTCCCTGACCGAAGCCCTGTCGGTGGCCTTCTTCGAGGAACTCGCCTCGGTCGGCTATGCGCGGCTCTCCCTGGAAGCGGTCGCCAAACGGGCCGGCGCGGGGAAGGCCGCCATCTACCGCCGCTGGCCGTCAAAGCTGGAGATGACCGTCGCCCTGATCTCCCAGGTCGCCGTCGACGCACCCGAGATCACCGACAGCGGCACCCTGCGCGGCGACGTACTCGCCTTCCTCGCCGAGACCGCCGGTGCCCTGCGCCACCGGCTCCCCTCGAAGATCATCCCCGACCTGCTGGCCGAGAGCACCCGCAATCCCGAGCTGGCGCAGGCACTGTTCACCGCCGTGCGCGACACCCGCCGCGTCAAGGCCACCGGCCTGCTGGAACGGGCCGTCGGGCGCGGCGAACTCCCCGCGGACGTGGACCGCGAACTCGCGCTCGACTTCCTCGCCGGCCCCCTCTACTGGCGTCTTGCGGTCGTCCACACCCCGACCGCCCCCGACTACCTGGAGCGCCTCACCGACAAGCTCCTCGCCGCCTTCGCCGCCTGACCGCAGGACGGCCCGGCCGGGCGGGGCTGCGAAGGCGTGGGCACCCGCAAGGGCCGGTGCTCCCCGACGGGGAGCAC
>NZ_JBHJVK010000087.1:0-25046 GCF_042264695.1 Kitasatospora sp. NPDC056138
ACCACGACTCGATCTCGTCCAGGTCTGGCTGATCTCTTCCACTCACGGCCTCACCGTATCCAGGCCAGGGCAAAGGTTGTCTGACGCGGCACTAGGACGCGGAGAACCCGGACGCGGAGAACCCGGAAGGCGGCCGACCCGCCGGGGAGGCTGCCTACGGCGCCGGGGGGCTCCCCGGCGGTGGCACCGCACCGGAGCTCCCCCGGGGAGGGTGCCACGCCGGAGCCCTCCGCCCAGGCGGATCCCCGCGGCCCCGGCGGACGGGTTCAGCGGGCGAACTCCGTCGCCCGGCTCTCCCGGACCACGGTGATCCGGATCTGCCCCGGGTAGGTCAGCTCCTCCGCCACCTGCCTGGCCACCTCACGCGCGATCAACTGCGCACCGAGGTCGTCCACCACCTCCGGCTGCACCATCACCCGCACCTCCCGCCCCGCCTGCATGGCGAACACCTTCGCCACCCCGTCGTGCGCCCCCGCGATCTCCTCCAGCCGCTCCAGCCGCCGCACGTACGCCTCCACCGACTCCCGCCGAGCGCCCGGACGTCCGCCCGAGCAGGCGTCGGCGGCCTGGGTCAGCACCGCCTCCACCGTCCGCGCCTCGACCTCCCCGTGGTGCGCCTCGATCGCGTGCACCACCTCGTCCGCCTCGCCGTGCCGACGGGCGAACTCGGCCCCGATCGCCGCATGGCTGCCCGCGACCTCGTGGGTCATCGCCTTCCCGATGTCGTGCAGCAGCGCGGCCCGCTTCACCACCTCGACGTCCACGCCCAGCTCGGCCGCCATCATCCCGGCGATGTGCGCGGACTCCACCAGGTGCCCGAGCACGTTCTGCCCGTAGGACGTCCGGTAGCGCAACCTGCCCAGCACCCGGACCAGTTCGGGGTGTATGTCGCCGATCCCGGTGGACAGCAGCGCGTCCTCGCCGGCCCGCAGGCAGAGCCGTTCGACCTCGGTCCGACTGCGGCCGTGGACCTCCTCGATCCGGGCCGGGTGGATCCGTCCGTCCGCGACCAGCGCCTCCAGGGTCAGTCGGGCGGTCTCCCGGCGTACCGGGTCGAAGCAGGAGAGCTGGACCTGCTCGGGGGTGTCGTCCACGATCAGGTTGACCCCGGTGACCGCCTCGAACGCACGGATGTTGCGGCCCTCCCGGCCGATGATCCGACCCTTCATGTCCTCACTGGGCAACCGCAAGGCGGTGACCGCGGTCTCCGCGGTCTGCTCGGCCGCCAGCCGCTGGATCGATCCGGCGACGATCTCCCGGGCCCGCTGCTCCCCCTCCGCCTTCGCCCGCCGCTCGATCTCCCGTACGGCCACGACGGCTTCCCGCCTGGCCTCGGCCTCGATCGTCCGCACCAGCTCCGACCTGGCCTGGTCCACCGTCAGACCGGCCGTCCGCTCCAGCGCGCTCCTGGACTGCTCCTCCAGCGCCCGCACTTCGGACTTCCGCCGGGACAACTCGGCGACCCCCAAGGACAGTCGCTCCTCCTGCGTGCGCAGGCGGCGGAGCTCCTCGGTGAGCCGCTCCTCCCGGCGGTCGAGTTCGGCGCGCAGCTGCGCCGCGTGGCCCTCGGCCGATTCCCGGATCCGCTCCGCCTCCTCGACGGCACGCAAGCGGGCGACCCGCACTCTACGGACCGTCATCGCGGCGACCAGGAGCAGGAGGAGCAGGCAGAGGAGTCCTGCCGACAGCACGGCGGCCACTGGCCCGGCACCCGTCGCGAGCTTCATCCGCTCCACTCCCGTCCCCGCGCGCTCGGCCGCTCCCGCGATCAGAGGGCCCGAGGGTCGCAGGGCGGTGAGCAGCACCGATCCGACTCCGACCGGCGCCGCCCGGCCCGGCGCACCCGACCGCGGACTGCGGCCGACGGGTCTGCCGGGAGAGCGACATGATCGAAGTGGCCCCTCACTGCTTGCGAGGCTAGGTGCGGGTCACGAAACGGTCAAGATGCGGCCGCGACCTGACCGACCTCGATCGATGTCACCAGCCTTCCGCCGAGCCGCCGTTCTCCGCCTCCTCCTCGCTCAAGGCGTTCCGCACCACCCGGAAGGCCAGCCCCTCCGAGTAGCCGCGCCGGGCCAGCACACCGACCAGGCGGCGCATCCGGGTGTCCCGCTCCAACCCCCGGGTCGACCTGAGCTTCCGGTCGACCAGTGCGCGGGCGGCCGCCGTCTCGTCGTCCTCGTCCAGCTGGGCGACCGCCTGCTCGACCAGGTCACCGGCCACCCCCTTGGTCCGGAGCTCCTGGGTCAGCGCCCGCCGGGACAGGCCCCGGACGGCGTGCCTCGACTCGACCCACGCCTCGGCGAACGCCGCGTCGTCGATCAGGCCGACCTCCTCGTACCGTGCGAGCACCTCCTCCGCGACCTCGTCGGGGATCTCCCGCCTGCGCAGCGCGTCGGCCAGCTGCTTGCGGGTCTTGGCGGTGCCGGTGAGCAGGCGCAGGCAGATGTCCCGCGCCCGGGCCGCCGGATCGGCGGTCTCCTCCCGTGCCGCCTTCTCCGGGCGCTCCGACCTCACCGAGCGGGCCCGGCGTTCGGACCGCTCCGCACGCTCGCCGCGCCCCTCGCCGGCTGCGCGGCGCCCCTCAGCTCGGGTGCTGCGCCGCCGCTCCCGGACCGGGCCGTCGGGGAAGGGCGCGTCGGGGACGGCCACGACGAAGGCCGACGAGTCCTCGGCGGCCACGGCCGTCCGTCGACGACGGCGCCCCGTGGGCAGCTCGGAGGCCCGGACCACCCCGAGCTCCGTCAGGTCGCCCGGCGCCTCCTCCTCCGCGCTGCCCGTCCACCAGTCCGGTGGCCCGTGGTCAGCGGGATCACCGGGGCCGCCGGGGGCGGTGCCCGGCGACCGCTCGTCCTCGTGCCTCACCGGACTCAGGCCTTGGCGGCCGCGGCCTTCTTCGTCGCCGCAGTCTTGGTCGCCGTCGCGGTGATCGGCTTGGCGGCACCCTCGACCTCGACGGCCGGCCCGGCGGCGTCGGCCTCGGCGTCGCCCTTCACACCGATGCCCAGCTTGGTCTTGATCTTCTTCTCGATCTCGTCGGCCAGCTGCGGGTTGTCCCGCAGGAAGTTGCGGGCGTTCTCCTTGCCCTGGCCGAGCTGGTCGCCCTCGTAGGTGTACCAGGCACCCGACTTGCGGATGAAGCCGTGCTCGACGCCCATGTCGATCAGACCGCCCTCGCGGCTGATGCCGATGCCGTAGAGGATGTCGAACTCGGCCTGCTTGAACGGTGCGGCCACCTTGTTCTTGACCACCTTGACCCGGGTGCGGTTACCGACCGCCTCGGTGCCGTCCTTCAGGGTCTCGATACGGCGGATGTCCAGCCGGACCGAGGCGTAGAACTTCAGCGCCCGGCCACCGGTCGTGGTCTCCGGGGAACCGAACATCACGCCGATCTTCTCGCGCAGCTGGTTGATGAAGATCGCGGTGGTGTTCGACTGGTTCAGCGCACCGGCGATCTTGCGCAGCGCCTGGCTCATCAGCCGGGCCTGCAGACCGACGTGCGAGTCGCCCATCTCGCCCTCGATCTCCGCGCGCGGGACGAGCGCCGCGACGGAGTCGATGATCACGAGGTCGATCGCGCCGGAGCGGATCAGCATGTCCGTGATCTCCAGGGCCTGCTCACCGGTGTCCGGCTGGCTGACCAGCAGGGCGTCGGTGTCCACGCCGAGCTTCTTGGCGTACTCCGGGTCGAGCGCGTGCTCCGCGTCCACGAACGCGACCGTGCCGCCCATGCGCTGGGCGTTGGCCGCCAGGTGCAGGGTCAGCGTGGTCTTGCCGGAGGACTCGGGGCCGTAGATCTCGACGACCCGGCCGCGCGGGATACCGCCGACACCGAGGGCGATGTCGAGGGCCGTGGACCCGGTGGGGATCACGTCGATCGGCTCGTTGGCCTTCTCGCCCAGGCGCATCACCGAGCCCTTGCCGAACTGCCGCTCAATCTGGGCGAGTGCGGTCTCAAGAGCCTTCTCGCGGTCCGTACCTGCCATGGCTTCCACCCTCGGGTTCTGTGCTGTGCGCTTCATCGGTCTCGACGCTAGCGCGTCCCACCGACAATCGACCCGGATCGGGCTCCGCCTGTGGAAAACTCGCCACCGAACAGTATAGGGAACAGGTGTTCGAATCGAACGGAAGCGCCTACCTCTCTTCGTCCCCCCTGCCCTGACCTGCGGAATCACCCGATCCGCCACCCCTCACCATCCGCCGCAACCGGCGCGCGGTCTCCAGCCTGCGCTCCCTGGCGGCCCGCTTGCGCTCCTCGCCGCGGTCGATCCGCGGGTCGGTCGCGACCTCGTACCGGCGGACGTATGTCCCGACGAAGCCCTGCAGCGTGGCGGCGGCCGGGATCGCGATCAGCGCACCCACCGCACCCAGCAACGCCGCCCCGGCGATCACCGCGCCGAAGGCCACCGCCGGGTGCACGTCCACCGTCTTCGCGGTGATCCGGGGGTGCAGCAGGTAGTTCTCGATCTGCTGGTAGACGATGACGAAGGCCAGCACCCAGAGCGCGTCCACCGGCCGCACGGTGAGCGCGACCAGCACCGGCAGCGCCCCGGCCAGGTAGGTGCCGATGGTCGGGACGAACTGCGACATCACCCCGACCCAGACCGCCAGCGCCACCGCGTAGGGAAGCCCGAGGGCCGCGAACATGACCCAGTGCCCGATGGCCGAGGCGACCGCCAGCAGGGCCCGGGAGTAGAGGTAACCGCCGGTCTTGGCCAGCGCGATCTCCCAGGCCCGCAGCACCTCCGCCTGCTTGGCGGGCGGCAGCAGCGAGCAGACGGTCCGCCGCACCCGGGGTCCGTCGGCGGTGAGGTAGAAGGTGAACAGGCCGACCGTGAAGGCCTGGAACAGCCCGCCGATCAGCGTGCTGGACAGGCCCCACACGTTGTCCGCGGCCTGCTGGGCGTACTTCTCGATGCTCCCCGAGTCCTTGAGCACCCGCTGCTGGAGCTGATCCATCGACAGGTTCTGGTGGAACGTCCGGTTGATCCAGCCGATCAGGTTGTCGACCAGGTGCGGCAGATCGCCCGCGATCTTCGCCACCTGGTCCACCAGCAGCGTGCCGAGCGAGGTGAGGAAGCCCGCGACCGCGATCGCCAGGCCGATGAAGACCAGGAAGGTGCCGACCCCGCGGCGTATGCCGCGGGCGGCCATCCGGTCCACCGCCGGCTCGATCGCGAGCGACAGGAAGAAGGCCACCAGCAGCATCACGAAGAGGTCGATGAGCTGGTGGAACGCCCAGTCGGCGAGCTTGAAGAGGCCGATCAGGAGGAGGGCCAGCATCATCGCCTTGGGCAGCCAGCGCGGCATCGCCTCGCCCCAGAGGGCACCGCGGCGGGCGGGTGGAGAGTCTTGGTCGGAGGCGGTCCGGTCAGGGTTCTGATTCTCTGCGCTACTAACCACCCGCCCAGTCTCACCCATGGCCTCCCGGGAACCGGCGGGCGCCCGCCCCGGTGCGCCGGGCCCCGGCCGCGCCGGGTGGCCCACGGTGCGGGGCTTCAGCGCAGCAGCGCCGAGACCCCCTGGGTGTCGCAGACCACCCGCCAGACGTCCTTGGCCTCCCAGCCCGCCTCCAGCGCCTGCCGGACGGTCCGCCCACCGAGTTCGCTCATCACGTGGTCGCTCGCGAAGGACCCGGCGTACGCCTCGCCGAAGTGCTCGTACATCCGTCGCCAGAACTCGGTCAGCCTCATGGCCTCCAGTATCCCCTCCGTCAGCGCGCGCCCTGCTGGAGCCCGTGCCACTCGGCCCGCTCCAGCGCGTACTCGACCTCGCCGTGCTCGGAGCCCTCGATGCTCTCCGGCCAGTCCGCGAAGAAGGTCCGGACGTAGCGCAGGCCGGACTTCTCCATCACCCCGCGCGAGCCCCGGTTGACCGTCATGGTGCAGGCGAACACCCGTTCCACGCCGGGCTCGGTGAACCCCTTGCGGATCAGTGCGCGCGCACCCTCGGTGGCGTAGCCGTGCCCCCAGGCGGGGCGGCGCAGCCGGTAGCCGAGTTCGACCTCGCCGGGGCGCTCGACGTCCGGCGGGCGGAACTCGAACCACCCCAGGAACTCACCGGTGTCGCGCCGCAGCGCCGCCCAGTACCCGAGCGCCGGGAAGCGCCGGTAGTAGGAGAAGAACAGCGGCAGGATCCGGTCCTGCACCGCCTCCCGGGGCGTGGCCCGGCCCCCGGTCAGGTAGCGCATCACCTCGGGGTCGGAGTCGAGTTCGACCAGCAGGTCGGTGTCCTCGGCGGTGAACCGGCGCAGGATCAGGCGTTCGGTCTCCAGATGAACAAACATCCCGCGATGATCCCCTGGCCCGCCGCCCGGCCGCACCCCGTTTTCCGGTCCGGGCCGTCCGGTCCGGGCCGTCCGGGCCGTCCCGCTGCGTCCGCGCCCGTCACTCCCTGGGCAGCGCCAGCACTCCGGCGCCGTAGAAGTCGCGCTCGGCACAACGCCCCTGCCCGACCGGGCAGTTGGCCGCAGCCGCCTGGGCCAGCAGGGCGACCGTCCGGTCCGGGCTCCAGTCCGGGTGCTCGGCGGCCACCACCGCGACGGCCCCGGTCACGTGGGCGGCGGCCATCGAGGTGCCGGCCAGTGCGGCGTACTGGCCGCCGGGCCAGTCCGAGACGATCGCGCCGATCACCCCGCCGTCCGGGTCGCCGCCGGGGGCGGTCAGCGAGATCCGGTCCCGCCCGTAGTTGGAGTACGCGGTCGGCATCCCGCTGCGGTCCACCGCGCCGACCGCCAGCACGCCGGGCAGCTCACCGGGAAGGCGGATGCACTCGGTGCCGAGGTGCCGGTCCTGGGCCGGTCCCGAGGTCCGGTCGTTCGGGCTGCGCTGGTCGGTCCGGGCGGCGGCGAGGTCCTGGCCGTCGTTTCCGGCGGAGGCCACCACCACGGCACCCTGCCGCTGGGCGTAACCGACGGCCCGGCCGACGGCCATGATCAGCGCGGCCTGGTCCGGGTCCTCGGGGCAGTTGTACTTCCACGGGTCGGCGAAGTAGCTGTCGTTGATCGCCTTGGCCCCGTGGTCGGCCGCCCAGAGCACCCCGCAGACGATGTTCTCCGCGTAGTACTGGCCGAGCGGTCCGAGCAGCCGGACGGCCGCGATCCGTACGCCCGGGGCGACCCCGGTGACCCCCCTGCCGTCCCGGGCCGCACCGACGATCCCGGCCACATGGGTGCCGTGCCCGCTCTCGGTCACCCCCTCGTCGGGGCGCCAGGCCCCGTACCGCGGGTCCGGACGGCCGTCGGCGCAGGAGGCGGACGCGGTCGGATCCACGGCACTGCGCAGGTCCGGGTGGGTGTCGTCGACCCCGGAGTCGAGCACCGCGACCAGCACCCGGCGCAGCTGCTGGACGGAGGGCAGCGGCCGGTTCGAGCCGTGGTCGGCGGCCGGGCTGCGCAGCAGGGCGATGCGTTCCGGGGCTTCGACCGCGCCGATCATCGCGAGGTTCCAGTCGGCGGACTCACCCGGGTCGGGGGTGGTCGCCTCGGCCTCGCCCCATCCGCTCGACGTCTCCGCCCATCCACCCGACGCCTCCGCCGACGGCGGCCGGACGTCGCCCGGAGCGGCGGCCCGCACAGAGGGGTCGGCGGCCCACACGGAAGGGGCGGCGGCAGTGCCGCACCCGGCCCGACGGTGCAGGTCACACCCCCCGGGGGCGCGGGCAGGGGGGCCGGAGCGCGGGCAGGTCCGCAGCGCTCTGGTCGCGCAGTCCTGCGCGCCCCCGGGGTGGCGGATGGCCGACCGGCCGGCCCCGGCGGCCCTCAGCGCGTCGCTGCCGCGCCGGAAGTCGCCGATGCCCGCGAGCGCGCCCGGCGGGCTGGGCACCGCCTCGGTCCGGGTCGCACCGACCGCGGCCACCCCGGGCCTCCCGCGCAGCCGCTCACCGAAGCCGGCGGCGGCGTACACGAGCACCGCCCCGATCTGCGGGTACTCCTGGACCACCTGTCCGCCCGCCGCCCTGGCGAGCCCGGCCGCCCGGGTGGTGCCCTGGGCGTCCTGCCCGTCGGCCAGCACCAGGTAGCTGAGGTACGAGCGGCCGGGCCCGGACACGTACGGGACCGCGCCGCCGAGCAGCAGGGCGGTCAGCAGCATGGCCAGCAACGCGCGCACGGGGCCGCTCGGGCGCTTCGCGGGCCCGCCGTCGGCCGGACCGACCCGTCCCATCGCACCGCCTCCGCTCCTCGTCCCCCGTGATCACCGGACTGACTCATCACGATATGAGCTGATTATCCGAATTGACCCGTTGGACTAGGTCAGACGGCCGCCCGCCCCAGGCCGTCGGCCCTGCGGCCCCGTCCCCGTGGCAGTGCCGTCCCGACCCCATGGGCCGTCCCGACCCCGTGGCAGTACCGGCCCCGTGGCAGTGCCGTCCCCGACCCCGCCGTCGGCCGCCGACCCCGGTTGTCAGTGGCCGGCTGCACCATGGGGACATGGCGCGACGTACCGGCGAGGAGCCTCTGGACGCCCCCGACCCGCTCGCGGGCTTCGCCCCCGCGACCAGGGCCTGGTTCGCGGGTGCCTTCACCGCGCCCACCACCGCCCAGGCCCAGGCCTGGGCCGCCATCCAGCGGCAGACGGACGTCCTGGTGGTCGCCCCCACCGGCTCCGGCAAGACGCTGGCGGCCTTCCTGTCCGCGCTCGACCGGCTCAGCAGCACCCCGCCGCCCGCCGACCCCGGGCACCGCTGCCGGGTGCTCTACATCTCCCCGCTCAAGGCCCTCGCGGTGGACGTCGAGCGCAACCTCCGGGCGCCGCTCGCCGGGCTGCGCCAGGCCGCCGTCCGGCTGGGCCTGCCCGAGCCCGAGGTGCAGGTGGCCATCCGCTCGGGCGACACCCCCGCCGCCGACCGCCGCCGCTTCGCCAACCATCCGCCGGACATCCTGATCACCACCCCGGAGTCGCTCTTCCTGCTGCTGACCTCCGCCTCCCGGGAGGCACTGCGCGGCATCGACACCGTGATCCTGGACGAGGTGCACGCCGTCGCCGGCACGAAGCGCGGTGCCCACCTGGCCCTCAGCCTGGAGCGGCTCGACGAGCTGCTGGAGCGCCCGGCCCGCCGGATCGGCCTCTCCGCGACCGTCCGGCCGGTCGAGGAGGTGGCCAGGTTCCTCAGCCCGCAGCGCGGGGCGGTGGTCGTCCAGCCGCCCTCCGCCAAGCGGTTCGACCTCTCGGTGGTCGTCCCGGTCGCCGATCTGGCCGACCTGCCGGCCGCCGTGGACGACGACCCGTCCCGGCCGGGGCCGCCGCCCGGCCGCCAGGCCGACGGAGCGTCGATCTGGCCGCACGTCGAGGAGCGGATCGTCGACCTGGTCCAGGCCCACCGCTCGACCATCGTCTTCGCCAACTCCCGCCGCCTCGCCGAGCGGCTCTGCAACCGGCTGAACGAGATCGCGGTCGAGCGCGCCACCGGCGAGCCCCTGCCCGAGTCGTACGCCCCGGCGCAGCTGATGGCCGAGTCGGGCGTCGCCAAGGGCGCTCCCCCGGTGCTGGCCAGGGCGCACCACGGGTCGGTCTCCAAGGAGCAGCGCGCCCAGGTCGAGGAGGAGTTGAAGGCCGGCCGGCTGCCCGCCGTGGTGGCGACCTCCAGCCTGGAACTGGGCATCGACATGGGCGCGGTGGAGCTGGTGGTCCAGGTCGAGTCGCCGCCCTCGGTCGCCTCGGGCCTGCAGCGGGTCGGCCGGGCGGGCCACCAGGTCGGGGCGGTCTCCACCGGCGTGGTGTTCCCCAAGTACCGGGGCGACCTGGTGCAGTCGGCGGTGGTGACCGAGCGGATGCGCGCCGGCCGGATCGAGGCCCTGCGCATCCCGCGCAACCCGCTGGACGTGCTGGCGCAGCAGCTGGTCGCGATCACCGCCCTGGACACCTGGGACGTGGACGAGCTGCTCACCCTGGTCCGCCGGGCCGCGCCCTTCGCCACCCTGCCGCAGTCCGCCTTCGACGCCGTGCTCGACATGCTCGCCGGCCGCTACCCCTCGGACGCCTTCGCCGAGTTGCGCCCCCGCCTGGTGTGGGACCGGGTGGCGGGCACGGTCACCGGCCGCCCCGGCGCGCAGCGCCTCGCCGTCACCTCCGGCGGCACCATCCCCGACCGCGGCCTGTTCGGCGTCTTCATCGTCGGCACCGATCCGAAGAAGGGCGGCGGCCGGGTCGGCGAGCTGGACGAGGAGATGGTGTACGAGTCCCGGGTCGGCGATGTCTTCACCCTGGGCACCACCTCCTGGCGGATCGAGGAGATCACCCACGACAAGGTGCTGGTCACCCCGGCCCCCGGCATCCCGGGGCGGCTCCCGTTCTGGAAGGGCGACACCCTCGGCCGTCCGCTCGAACTCGGCCGCGCCGTGGGCGCCTTCGTCCGCGAGCTGGGCTCCCTCACGCCCGATCAGGCCACCGGGCGGCTCAGGGCCGCCGGTCTGGACGACTGGGCGGCGGGCAATCTGCTCAGCTACCTCGCCGAGCAGCGGGCCGCCTGCGGCCACCTGCCGGACGACCGCACCATCGTGGTCGAGCGCTTCCGCGACGAGCTCGGCGACTGGCGGATCGTCATCCACTCCCCCTTCGGCGCCCAGGTGCACGCCCCCTGGGCCCTCGCCCTCGGCGCCCGCCTGCGCGAGAAGCACGGCCTGGACCCACAGGTGATGCACGCCGACGACGGGATCGTGCTCCGCCTCCCCGACGCCGACCTGCTCGACTTCCCCGTCGACGGGCCCACCTCCGACGAGGCCCCGGTCGGTGCCGACGCCGCGCTCTTCGACGCCGAGGAGGTCGAACAGCTCGTCACCGACCAGGTCGGCGGTTCCGCGCTGTTCGCCTCCCGCTTCCGCGAGTGCGCCGGGCGCGCTCTCCTGCTCCCCCGGCGCAGCCCCGGCAGGCGCACGCCCCTGTGGCAGCAGCGCCAGCGCGCGTCGCAACTCCTCCAGGTGGCCGCCGAGTACGGCTCCTTCCCGATCGTCCTCGAAGCCGTCCGCGAATGCCTCCAGGACGTGTTCGACGTCCCTGGGCTGGTCGAGTTGATGCGCGATCTGGAGTCACGCGCCGTCAGGCTGGTGGAGGTCACCACCCCCGAGCCCTCCCCGTTCGCCCGCTCGCTCCTCTTCGGCTACGTCGCCCAGTTCCTGTACGAGGGCGACTCCCCGCTCGCGGAGCGCCGCGCCGCCGCCCTCTCGCTGGACTCCCGGCTGCTCTCCGAACTGCTCGGCCAGGCCGAACTGCGCGAGCTGCTCGACCCGGCCGTGCTCGCCGAGTTGGAGGCCGAGCTCCAACGCCTCACCCCCGACCGCCGGATCAGGGACGCCGAGGGTGTCGCCGACGCGCTGCGCCTGCTCGGCCCGCTGGGCGAGGCCGAGTTGACGGCGCGCGGCGCCGAGCCGCTCTGGGCACTCGAGCTGGAGGCGGCCCGCCGCGCCATCCGGGTCCGGATCGCCGGCGAGCCGCGCTGGGCGGCGATCGAGGACGCCGGACGGCTGCGCGACGCCCTCGGCACCCCGCTGCCGGTCGGCGTCCCGGAGGCGTTCACCGAACCGGTGAAGGACCCGCTGGGCGACCTGCTCGCCCGGTACGCCCGCACGCACGGCCCGTTCACCTCGTCGGAGGCCGCGACGAGGTTCGGCCTGGGCACGGCCGTGGTCACGGGCACGCTGCACCGGCTCACCGCCGGCGGGCGCCTGGTCCAGGGCGAGTTCCGCCCGGTCGAGGGCCACACCGCCACCGTCGAGTGGTGCGACGCCGAGGTGCTGCGCAGACTGCGCCGCCGGTCGCTGGCCGCGCTGCGCCAGGAGGTCGAGCCGGTCCCGCCGCGCGCGCTGGCCGCCTTCCTGCCCCAGTGGCAGCACCTGGCCGGCCACCGGCTGCGCGGCCTGGACGGCCTGCTGCGGGTGGTCGAACAGCTCCAGGGCACCGCACTGCCCGCCTCCGCGCTGGAGAAGCTGATCCTCCCGGCCCGCCTCGCCGACTACACCCCGGGGGCGCTGGACGAGCTGATGGCGGCCGGCGAGGTCGGCTGGTCCGGCGCGGGCGCGCTGGCGGGCAAGGACGGCTGGATCAGCCTGCACCTGCCGGAGTCCGCCCACCTGCTCCGCCCCGAGCCGGTGGCCCCCGCACTGACCCCCGTGCACACCGCCCTGCTGGACACCCTGGCGGGCGGGTACGGCCTGTTCTTCCGCCAGCTCGCCGAGCGGTCCCCCGACACCCCCGAGCCCGAACTCGTGGAAGCCCTCTGGGACTTGGTCTGGGCCGGATGTGTGACCAACGACACCCTCGCGCCGCTGCGTGCCCTGCTCGGCTCCGGCCGCACGGCCGGAGCCACCGCGCACCGGGCCGCCCGGTCCACCCCGCGCGGCCGGTACGGCGGGGCCGGGCGCGGCTTCGGCCGCCCGGCGGGCACGCTGCGCTCCGGCCCGCCGACGGCCGCCGGCCGCTGGTCGCTGCTGCCCGCCTTCTCCGAGGACGCGACCACCCGGGCCGCCGCGCAGGCCCAGAGCCTGCTCGACCGGCACGGGGTGCTCACCCGGGGCACGGTCGCCGCCGAGCGCGTTCCCGGCGGCTTCGCGGGGGTGTACCGGGTCCTGGCCGCCTTCGAGGAGCGCGGCCGGGCCCGGCGGGGGTACTTCGTGGAGGGCCTCGGCGGCGCCCAGTTCGCCATGGACGGCGCGGCTGACCGGCTGCGCGCCGTCAACGGCAGGCTGGAGCGGGCTTCCGCGACCGGGTGGCCGAGCAGCGGCACCGGCGTCGAACCGCCGCAGGTCCTGGTGCTGGCCGCCGCGGACCCGGCCAACGCGTACGGCGCCGCCCTGGCCTGGCCGGAGCCGCCGACCGCCTCGGGTGCCAAGCCGACCGCCGCCGCCCACCGGCCCGGCCGCAAGGCCGGCGCCCTGGTGGTGCTGGTCGAGGGCGAGCCGGCGCTGTACGTCGAGCGCGGCGGGAAGTCCCTGCTGGCCTGGCAGCCGCACCCGGCAGCGGTCGAGGCACTGGCCGAGGCGGTCCGGCACGGCGCACTCGGCAGCAGTGTCACCATCGAGCGCGCCAACGGCGAGGCCGCCCTCACCTCCGAGCTGGGCCGCCTCCTGGAGCAGGCCGGATTCCACCCGACCCCGCGCGGCCTGCGGCTGCGCGCCTGACCGCCGGGGCAAGCGGGTCAACTCCCCAGGGGGCGCGGGCAAGCACGCGGCCCCCGCGCCGTGCGCACCCGGTCAGCCGGGGCACACCGAGGGCGCGGGGACCGCACGAGTGGCCCACTGCGGGAAGCCGCCGGCCACGCGCACGGTTCCCCGCGCCCCTGAAGAGCCGTCTCCTGCCCCGGAAGGGCCGCCCGGTGCTACCCGTCAAGCGGCGCAGCCGGTTCCGCACCCGGCGGTTCACCCTTACGGTGTCGTGACCCGGTCAGCAGACGACTGCTGTGCACCGGTACGAGACCGAGGCCCCAGCCGCCCAGGGCCAGTACGCCGAGTACGGCGCCGCCGCTCCGGAACCCGCTGCCCAGCAGCAGCCAGCATCCCGGCAGAGCCAGGAGCAGGGGTGGGAACCATCGCCGGTCCGGGCCTATTCGCCCGAGAACGCACTGCCGTACGGCGGCACATGCCGCCCGGACTCTCCGCACCACCGGCCTCCTTCACTCGTCCCCCGCGGCACGCGGGGAGGGCGAGGTCCGGTCAGGCCGCCACCACGTCCACGGCCGCGGCCTTGGGCGAGATGCCGCTCATCCGGTCGACACCGGGAGCGGGCAGCGGAACCGGTTCGAGTACCGGCCTCAGCAGCTCACCCTCCGAGAGGGTGGCCATTGCCGCAAGTTCGGCGAGCGACAGCTCGTCGCTGACCTCGCGCATGACTTCGGACATCCGGACATCGAGTGCGTCGCAGATGGCGGAGAGCAGCTCGGAGGACGCCTCCTTCTGCCCCCGCTCGACCTCGGAGAGGTAACCGAGCGAAACCCTGGCGGCCGCCGACACCTCGCGGAGTGTGCGGCCCTGGCGCTGGCGCTGCCGACGCAGTACATCGCCCAGTAGGCGACGGAGCAGGATCATCGGTGCCTCCCTCCTCGGACTGCGGATCGAGATGTCACGACCCCACCGTACCGCCTTGTCCGCATCGCGTGCGGGGACCATGGTCGTGTTCACTCTGGGCTGCAAGGCTGTCCCCTCCCCTGTTTGTTCCCCGCCCGGACTGTCCACGCGCCCGCTCCGGGCCCGCAGTCGAGGCCACGCGACTTGCCGGCTACCTGGTTTCTGCCCAGCCAGGCCATCTGGTGTAACACGATCCTCCAGCTCTGACAGCCAGTTCAGTGCCAATTCAGGAAAACAGTCGGCAATCTCGGCGCGACGGGGGTTCAACCGCTACACGGTCGCTCAGCAACTCCAGCGCGGCGGTCACCGCATCGGCACGGATTCTGTCACGTGACCCCGACAGCCGGGGCGAGACGACGAAGGTCCCCTCGGGCCCGGCCAGCGCCAGGTGCACCGTGCCGACCTCCTGGCCGCCCTGCGGCTCGGGGCCGGCCACGCCGGTGGTCGCCAGTCCGTAGGTGGCACCGAGCAGTCTGCGGACGCCGTCGGCCATCTGCCGGGCCACCACCGGGTGCACCGGACCGTGGACGGCCAGCAGGCCCTCGTCCACCCCGAGCACCGAAGCCTTCAGGTCGGTGGCGTACGCGGTGACCGAGCCGCGGAAGGTCTCGGAGGCACCTGGGACGTCCACCAGGGCCGCCGCCAGCAGTCCGCCGGTCAGCGACTCGGCGACGGCCAGCGTGGCACCGCGCCCGCGCAGCGCGGCGTGCGCGAGCCCGGCCGGCCCGGGGACGTGCGCCGACCCGTGCCGTGCTCCTGCTGCGCGGTCCGCTGCCGCGCCGGGGCCCGCTGCCGTCCGGGAGCCCGGCGGGAGGATGTCGTTCACTGCCCGGCCCGTTCCCTGGCCACGCCCTCGCGGCGCAGCCGGATCGCCTGTCCGATGTAGTCGAGCCCGGTGCCGACGGTGAGCAGGACGGCGACGCCCATCAGCACCGCCCGCCCGGTCGCCAGCCAGCCGGTGAGCACCAGGACGTACATGCCGACCGCGATGCCCTGGGTGAGGGTCTTCAGCTTGCCGCCCCGGCTCGCGGGGATGACGCCGTAGCGGATCACCCAGAAGCGGAGCAGGGTGATGCCGAGCTCGCGGGCCAGGATGACCACGGTGACCCACCAGGCGAGGTCGCCGAGGACGGAGAGGCCGATCAGTGCGGACCCCATGATCGCCTTGTCCGCGATCGGGTCGGCGATCTTGCCGAAGTCGGTGACCAGGCCCTTGCGCCGGGCCAGCTCCCCGTCGAAGAGGTCGGTGATCATCGCGATGGCGAAGGAGGCCCAGGCCACCGAGCGCCACTTGGGATCATGGCCACCCGCTGCGAACAGCAGCGCCACGAACACGGGCACCAGCAGCAGCCGGACCATCGTCAGGATGTTGGCGATGTTCCAGAGGCCCGGCTGCGGCGGCAGCGCCGCACCCGGGCGGCCCGGGTGCGGCGCTGCCGGGGCGCCCGGCCCCTGGGTCATGCCCCGGCCCCAAGCAGCTCCGCGACGAGGTCGACGCCCTCGGTGCCGACCACGAGGGCACGGTGGAACTCGCCGATCTTGACGTGCTCGGCGCCCAGCAGGGTGGTCAGACCGTCCGTCTCGGGGGCCTGGTGGGCCGCCCGGCCCTCGACCACGCCGTCCTCCACCGACTCGACCAGGACCAGGACCTCGGTGCCGATCCGCTGTTCGGCGCGCTGGGCGGTGAGCTCCTCGGCGAGCCGGGAGAGCTTGGCCAGGCGCTCGGCGACCACGTCCTCGGGCAGCTTCCCGTCGTAGGTCGCGGCCTCGGTGCCGTCCTCGTCGGAGTAGCCGAAGACGCCGATCGCGTCCAGCCCGGCGTGGCTGATGAACCGCTCCAGCTCGGCGAAGTCCTCCTCGGTCTCACCGGGGAAGCCGACGATGAAGTTGGAGCGGGCGCCGGCCTGCGGAGCCCTGTCCCGGATGGTCTTCAGCAGCTCAAGGAACTGGTCGGTGTTGCCGAACCGGCGCATCCGGCGCAGCACCGCCGGGGCGGAGTGCTGGAAGGAGAGGTCGAAGTACGGGACGACCCCGTCGGTACCGGTCATCACGTCGATCAGCCCGGGCCGCATCTCGGCGGGCTGCAGGTAGCTGACCCGGACCCGCTCGATGCCCTCGATCGCGGCGATCTCGGTCAGCAGCGTCTCGAGGAGGCGGATGTCGCCGAGGTCCTTGCCGTACGAGGTGTTGTTCTCGCTGACCAGGACGACCTCGCGGACGCCCTGCTCGGCCAGCCACTGGGCCTCCTGCAGCACGTCGGAGGGGCGGCGGGAGATGAAGGAGCCGCGGAAGGCGGGGATGGCGCAGAAGGAGCAGCGCCGGTCGCAGCCGGAGGCCAGCTTGACCGAGGCGACCGGGCTGTCGTCCAGCCGCTTGCGCAGCGTGCGGGGGCCGGAGGCGGGGGCGAGGCCCTCGGGCAGGTCCTCGGGGGCGCCGTGGCCGGGCAGGGCGACCTCGGCGGCGGCGGCCTGCCGCTCGACCGGGGTCAGCGGGAGCAGCTTGCGGCGGTCGCGCGGGAGGTGGGCCGCGTGGTGCCCGCCGGAGAGGATGGTCTGCAGCCGGTCGGAGATGCTGGCGTAGTCGTCGAAGCCCAGCACGCCGTCCGCCTCGGGCAGCGCGTCGGCGAGCTCCTTGCCGTAGCGCTCGGCCATGCAGCCGACCGCGACGACGGCCTGGGTGCGGCCGTGCCCCTTGAGGTCGTTGGCCTCCAGCAGGGCGTCGACGGAGTCCTTCTTGGCGGCTTCGACGAAGCCGCAGGTGTTGACGACGGCGACATCGGCTTCGGCGGCGTCGTCGACCAACTGCCAGCCATCGGCCTCCAGTCGCCCGGCGAGTTCCTCGGAGTCCACCTCGTTGCGGGCGCATCCGAGCGTGACAAGGGCGACTGTACGGCGTTCAGGCATAGGGCCAAGATTAACGCGCGAGCTCCGGTGCCGTTCGCCCCGGAGGTCGCGCGCCCCGAATGTACGGTTCCGCTCAGCCCGCCTGCGGGTCACCGGGGGTGTATGTGAGGTGCACCACCTGGCCGTCCTCACCCGCCGGGCCGAGGTCCTTGCCGTTGACGTACACGTGTACGGCGGCCGCGTTGCCGATCACCAGCTTGATCTGCTTGGGGTCGGTGAAGGTCTGGTCGGTCCCCCGGTCCAGGTTGTTCTGGAAGAGCGACTTGCCGGTGCTGTCCGTCGCCGAGACCCAGCTGGTCTCCTTCTCGGCGACCAGCTTGACGGTGACCTTGTCGGCCGGGGCCCCGGCGATCGCACTCGGTGCCGCGCTGCTCGGCGGCGCGGTGCTCGGCGCGGGGGCGGGCGGCTGGACGGGGGAGCTCTGCGGGGCGGCCGCGGACTGCGGGGAGTCTGCCGCCAGGTGGGTCGGCCTGCCGGCGAACAGGTTGAAACCGATCAGCGCCACCACCACCACGATCGCGGCCATCATCGCGGCCGTCCAGTTCGGGCGGCGGTGGTCGGTGACCCTGATCGGTCCGGTGTCCAGCAGCTGGGTGGGGCGATGCGGCCCCGGCGCACCGCCGTGCGCGGTGTCGTACCTGGCGATCAGCGGCTCGCTGTCGACACCGACCGCCCTGGCGATCGACCTGATGTGGCCCCGGGCGTAGAAGTCGCCACCGCAGCGGCTGAAGTCGTCGTTCTCGATGGCGTGCACGATCGGCACCCGCACCCGGGTGCCGACACTCACCTGATCGACCGTCATCCCGGCCGCCAGTCGCGCGGCAGCGAGCACCCGGCCGATGCTCTCCGCCTCGGCGGCGGGCTCGGCGGGCGCCTGCTGCTCCGGCACGGCACCCGAAGGACCGGCGGAGGACCGGCGATTGGCGCGGCGGGGGGACTTGCCGATGGTCACTGGAAGCGCCTTTCGAGCATTGGCCATCTGCTGGGAAGACAGTCTAGGGGCGGGGGTGGAGCCTTTCTCAAGCGGAACGGGCCCGAATACACCCCAAGGCGGGCGGCCGGTGGCACCCCCCTTCGACCGGGTGGCCGCACCGGCGGGCCCTGACTGGATTGACGTGGCGGCCCGACCGGTGGTTCCCCACCGGCCGGGCCGCACCGGCTTCCCCCGAACGAGTGAGACCGGAGCGCGGACACCCCTGCGGATCAGCCCCGGATGGTGAGGATGACGGCGTCCAGCTCGTCCGGTTTGACCAGCACGTCGCGGGCCTTGGATCCCTCGCTCGGGCCCACGATGCCGCGCGACTCCATGAGGTCCATCAGCCGTCCGGCCTTGGCGAAGCCGACCCGCAGCTTGCGCTGGAGCATCGAGGTCGAGCCGAACTGGGTGGAGACCACCAGCTCGGCCGCCTGGATCAACAGGTCCAGGTCGTCACCGATCTCCTCGTCGATCTCCTTCTTCGGGCCGCCGCCGACGGTCACGTCGTCCCGGTAGGTCGCGCTCAGCTGGTCCTTGCAGTGCTGGACCACCTTGGCGATCTCGGCCTCGGTGACGAAGGCGCCCTGCATCCGGACCGGCTTGCTGGCGCCCATCGGCAGGAAGAGCGCGTCGCCCTTGCCGATCAGCTTCTCGGCGCCCGGCTGGTCCAGGATGACCCGGGAGTCGGCCATCGCCGAGGTGGCGAAGGCCAGCCGGCTCGGGACGTTGGCCTTGATCAGCCCGGTGACCACGTCCACCGAGGGCCGCTGGGTGGCCAGCACCAGGTGGATGCCGGCCGCCCGGGCCAGCTGGGTGATCCGCACCACCGAGTCCTCGACGTCGCGCGGGGCGACCATCATCAGGTCGGCCAGCTCGTCCACGATCACCAGCAGGTACGGGTACGGCTTCAGCTCGCGCTCGCTGCCGAGCGGCGGGGTGAGCCGGCCCGACCGGACCGCCGCGTTGAAGTCGTCCACGTGCCGGAAGCCGAAGGCCGCCAGGTCGTCGTAGCGCAGGTCCATCTCGCGGACCACCCACTGGAGGGCCTCGGCGGCCTTCTTGGGGTTGGTGATGATCGGCGTGATCAGGTGCGGGATGCCCTCGTACGCCGTCAGCTCGACCCGCTTGGGGTCGACCAGCACCATCTTGACCTCGTCCGGGGTGGCCCTGGCCAGCACGGAGGTGATCAGGCAGTTGATGCAGGACGACTTGCCCGCCCCGGTCGCGCCGGCCACCAGGATGTGCGGCATCTTGGCGAGGTTGGCCATCACGGTGTGGCCCTCGACGTCCTTGCCCATGCCGACCACCATCGGGTGGGTGTCCTCGGCGGCGGTCCGCGAACGCAGCAGGTCGCCGAGGTTGACCATCTCCCGGTCCCGGTTGGGGATCTCCACCCCGACCGCCGACTTGCCGGGGATCGGGCTGATGATCCGCACGTCCGGGCTGGCCACCGCGTACGCGATGTTCTTGGCCAGCGCGGTGATCCGCTCGACCTTCACCGCCGGGCCGAGCTCGACCTCGTAGCGGGTGACCGTCGGCCCGCGGGTGAAACCGGTGACCCTGGCGTCCACCTTGAACTCCGCGAAGACCCCGCTGAGCTGGGCCACCACCTCGTCGTTGAGGGCGCTGCGGGCCTTGGCGGGCGCGCCGAACTCCAGCAGGTCCAGCGGCGGCAGCGTGTAGGTGCCCTCCCCGGTCAGCTGGAGCTGCTCCATCCGGACCGGCGCACCGCCGTGCTTGTCCAGGTCGACCCCGGCGGTGCGGGCGGCCGGGACCGCGGGTTCCTCCGGCGGTGCGGTGCGGTCCTGCACCTGGTGCACGATGCCTGCCACCGCGGGTGACGCGGGTACCCCGTGCACCAGGGCGCCGTCCAGTTCGGCCGCGACCCCGGCGGCGATGTCCCTGGTCGCGTAGGGGTCCTTGGCGAACGCGTCGGGGACGGCGTCGGCCGGCTCGGACTCGTCCGCCTTCCTGCGACGGCGGCGGCGCCGGGCCGGTACCTCGTCCTCCGTGTCCTCGATGCTGAACGGCAGCGCTTGCGGGTCGGCGTCCTCGGGCGGCTCGGTGGAGAACTCGCGGTCGTACGCCTCGTCCGGGTACTCGCCGTACGGCGGCTCGACGACGCCCAGGCGCTCGCCGAGCAGGCGCAGCCGCTCGGGGATCCGGTTAACGGGCGTGGCGGTGACCACCAGCAGGCCGAAGAAGGCGAGCAGCAGCAGCAGCGGGACGGCCAGCGGCGGTCCGGCGGCGGCCATCATCGGCGTCGAGGCGGCCCAGCCGAGGATGCCGCCGGCCTGCCGTATCCGGGTCGCTCCGGTGGACATCCCGGGTGCGCCGCAGCCGATGTGGACCAGGCCGAGGACACCGACGATCAGGGCGCTGAGCCCGATCGCGACCCGGCCGTTGGCCTCCGGCACACCGGGGTGGCGCATCAGACGGATCGCCAGCACGAGCAGCAGCAGCGGCATCAGCACGTCGAGCCGGCCGAACAGGCCCGACACCACGTTGGTGGCCGCCTCGCCCAGCCAGCCCTGCGGGCTGAACCAGGTGCCGGCCGCCGTGATCAGGGACAGCGCGAGCAGCAGCAGCGCCACCCCGTCCTTGCGGTGGTCGGGGTGGAGGTTCTTGGCACTGTCGCCGAAGCCCCGGAAGACCGAGCCGATGCTGTGCGCCATGCCCAACCAGACCGCTCGGACGGCCCGGAAGAGCACCGGTCGCGGCGGCGGCGACGCCGGAGCCTTGGCGGCCGCCTTCTTCGCGGGGGCCCGCCTGACCGGCGGCTTGGCGGCGGCGGCCTTCTTCGCCGCCGGTTTCGCCGCCGGCTTCGCACCCGGTTTCACCGTGGGTTTCGCGGCGGGCTTGGCGGCGGGGGCCTTCTTGGCCGGCCCGGGTTTCGAGTTGCGTGCGGGGCTTCCGGGCATACGTGTGGCCATGGGTCAGCAGCCTACCGGGGGCCGTCTGCCCTGCACATGTGACCGATCGCCGGGCCCGGCCACGTGTCGCCGACACCCCGTCAGGGCCGCCGGGGACAGCGGGAACCACCCCGGCGCGCCCTGCGGAGGCCGCTCATCCGCCGGCCCCGTGCGGCCCGCTGGCAGACCGTCAGACAACCGGCGGCGACCACCCGGCGCCTGGGGGCGCGCCGGGAGCGCGCGGAGCCTCCCGCGCGCTCCCGGCGCTCAGTTGGTGCCCGGTCGCAGGGCTTCGAGCGCCTGGCGCAGACTGGCGAGCTTGCGCTCCAGATGAGCCGCCGCGACCGCCGCACCCGCCTCGGTCGAACCGGCCAGCTGCTTGGTGAGCGCCTCGGCCTGCTCCTCCACCGACGCCAGCCGCGCGGACAGCTCGCCGAGCAGCGCACCGCCGATGGCCTGCTGCTCGCCCGCCTCCAACTGCAGCCGCAGCAGCGCCGCCTGCTCCTTGAGCTGGCAGTTCTTGGTGTAGAGGTCCACGAAAACGGAGACCTTGGCGCGCAGCACCCACGGGTCGAAGGGTTTGGAGATGTAGTCGACCGCACCGGCCGCGTAACCCCGGAAGGTGTGGTGCGGACCGTGGTTGATCGCGGTCAGGAAGATGATCGGGATGTCCCTGGTCCGCTCGCGGCGCTTGATGTGGGCGGCCGTCTCGAAGCCGTCCATTCCCGGCATCTGCACGTCCAGCAGGATCACCGCGAAGTCGTCGGTGAGCAGCGCCTTCAACGCCTCCTCACCGGACGAGGCCCGGACCAGGGTCTGGTCCAGCGCCGAGAGGATCGCCTCCAGTGCGAGGAGGTTCTCCGGCCGGTCGTCTACCAGGAGGATCTTCGCCTTCTGCACCAGGACCCGCCCTCCTGCCGGTTGTTTTCCGAGGGAAGGCACCTGCGTGCCGCCCACCACTGCCCCGGTCATGCTAGCCGCACCCCCTCGCCCGCCACATCGCTGTGCGCAAATGCGGCCCGCAGACTTCGTGGAGACACTCCGAACGGCAGCCGACCCATGAGACGCCTTGTCACCGTTCGGTCACTGTTCGCAACGATGGGTGACCTTACCGGGTTCCCGGCACGACCCGCCAGCCCGGCCGGAAAGCCGGATTCCTCTTTACTGCGGCCCGGCCCGGCCCGGCCCTCCCGCGGCACCGTTCGGCGCCGGGATCTCCGGGCCCGGCGCCGTGGCGACTACTTGCCGGGGAGCCACTGGCGCATCACCGCCAACAGGTGGTCGGTCTCCACCGGCTTGGTGACGTGGTCGTTGGCTCCCGCGTCCAGGCTCTTCTCCTTGTCCCCCTTCATCGCCTTGGCGGTCAGCGCGATGATCGGCAGGCCGGAGAACTGGGGCATCCGGCGGATCGCCTCGGTGGTCGCGTAACCGTCCATCTCCGGCATCATGATGTCCATCAGGACCACGGCCACATCCTCGTGCTGCTCCAGGACTTCGAGGCCGGCCCGCCCGTTCTCCGCGTAGAGCACCGTCAGGCCGTACTGCTCCAGCACGCTGGTGAGCGCGAAGACGTTGCGGACGTCGTCGTCCACGATCAGCACCCGCTGGCCGTCGAAGCGGCCCTGGAACTGCGTGGCCGCGCCCGGTCGGGCGGCGGATTCGCCGCCGGGGCCGCCGACCGGCTCCTCGGCCGCCACCCGGCGCCGCTCGGCCTCGCCGCGGCGGCGCTCCTCCGCCAGCTCACGCACCTCCTGCGCCCAGTGCTCCGCCGGGTTCTCCCCCACCGGCACCGGCATGCCGGCCGGAGTCACCGCGACACTGGCCCTGACCAGCGACGACGGCTGGCGCTCCAGCGTGACGGCCGGGCCGGGGGGCTCGCTGCGCAGCGGCAGGTAGAGGGTGAAGGTGGAGCCCTGGCCCAGCTCGCTCTCGGCGTGGATCTCGCCGCCGAGCAGGCGGGCGATCTCCCGGCTGATGGACAGGCCGAGGCCCGTCCCGCCGTACTTGCGGCTGGTCCCGCCGTCGGCCTGCTTGAAGGCCTCGAAGATCTCCCGCAGCTTGTTGTCCGGGATGCCGATGCCGGTGTCGGAGACCGAGAAGGCGATCAGCGGTTCGTCGGGGTCGGTGATCGCGCCGCTCTCCAGCAGCTGCTCGCGGACGTGCTGCGGGGCGCCGTCGGCGCGGCGGATCCGCAGTTCGACTGCGCCGGACTCGGTGAACTTGAACGCGTTGGAGAGCAGGTTGCGCAGCACCTGCTGGAGCCGCTGCTCGTCGGTGTGCAGGGTGACCGGGAGGTCGGAGGTGACGATCACCGCGAAGTCGAGGCTCTTGCCCACGGTGAGCGGGCGGAACGCGGCCTCGACGTAGTCGACCAGCTGGACCAGGGCGATCTTGGCCGGGCGGACGTCCATCTTGCCCGCCTCGACCTTGGAGAGGTCGAGGATGTCGTTGATCAGCTGGAGCAGGTCGGAGCCCGCACCGTGGATGGTCTCGGCGAACTCGACCTGCTTGCCGGAGAGGTTGCCCTCGTTGTTGTCGGAGAGCAGTTTGGCCAGGATCAGCAGCGAGTTGAGCGGGGTGCGCAGCTCGTGCGACATGTTGGCGAGGAACTCGCTCTTGTAGCGCGAGGCGAGCGCGAGCTGTTCGGCGCGCTCCTCCAGGACCTGCCTGGCCTCCTCGATCTCGCTGTTCTTGATCTCGATGTCGCGGTTCTGCTGGGCGAGTTGCTCGGCCTTCTCCTGCAACTCCTCGTTGGTGCGCTCCAGCTCCTCCTGCCGCGCCTCCAGTTCGGCGGACCGCATGGAGAGTTCGGCGGTCAGGCGCTGGGACTCCAGCAGCAGGCCCTCGGTCTTGGTGTTGACGCTGATGGTGTTGACGGTGACGCCGATCAGATCGGCGATCTGGTTGAGGAAGTCCAGGTTGACGGTGGTGAAGGAGCTGAAGGTGGCCAGCTCGATCACGCCGAGCAGCCGGCCCTCGAACATCACCGGGAGCACCACCACGTGGGCGGGGCTGGCCTCGCCCAGACCCGAGGCGATCTTCAGGTAGCCGGGCGGGGTCTCCTTGAGGATGATCGAGCGCTTCTCCACCGCCGCCTGGCCGACCAGGCCCTCGCCGGGCCGGAAGGTGGTCGGCATCGCACGGCGCTGGTAACCGTAACTGCCGATCAGGCGCAGAACGGTGTCGTTCTCGTCGTCGTCCTCGGTGATCAGCTCGGCGGTCCGGCCGGCGGGCTGGGCGAGGAAGAAGGCACCGTGCTGGGCGGAGACCACCGGGGTCAGCTCGGTCATGATCAGCGAGGCGACGGCCTCCAGGTCCCGGCGGCCCTGGAGCAGACCGGAGATCCGGGCCAGGTTGGTCTTGAGCCAGTCCTGCTCCTGGTTGGCGCGGGTGGTCTCGCGCAGGTTGGCGATCATCTGGTTGAGGTTGTCCTTGAGCTCGTCGAGCTCTCCGGACGCGTCCACGTCGATCCGCAGCGAAAGGTCGCCCCTGGTCACGGCGGTGGCGGCCTGGGCGATGGCGCGCACCTGGCGGGTCAGGTTGTTGGCGAGTTCGTTCACCGACTCGGTCAGGTCCTGCCAGGTGCCGTCCACACCGGGGACGCGGGCCTGGCCGCCGAGGCGGCCGTCGGTGCCCACCTCGCGGGCCACCCTGGTGACCTCGTCCGCGAACGCCGACAGCTGGTCCACCATGGTGTTGATGCTGGTCTTGAGTTCGAGGATCTCGCCGCGGGCGTCCACGTCGATCTTCTGCGAGAGGTCTCCGCGCGCGACCGCGGTGATCACCAGCGCGATGTTGCGGACCTGGCCGGTCAGGTTGTTGGCCATCTGGTTGACGTTGTCGGTCAGGTCCTTCCAGATGCCCGCGACACCGGGGACGCCGGCCTGGCCGCCCAGGATGCCGTCCGTCCCCACCTCACGGGCCACCCGGGTGACCTCGACGGCGAACGCGGACAGCTGGTCCACCATGGTGTTCAGGGTGCCCGCCAGGGCCGCGACCTCGCCCTGCGCCTCGATGGTGATCTTCTTGGAGAGGTCACCCCGGGCGACCGCCGAGGCGACCTCGGCGATGTTCCGCACCTGGCTGGTCAGGTTGGAGGCCATGAAGTTGACGTTGTCGGTCAGGTCCCGCCAGATGCCGGAGACCCCGCTCACCCGGGCCTGACCACCCAGGATCCCTTCCGTGCCGACCTCGCGGGCGAC
>NZ_JBHJVK010000087.1:25144-30173 GCF_042264695.1 Kitasatospora sp. NPDC056138
GATCTCGCCCCTGGCATCGACCTCGATCTTGCGCGACAGGTCGCCCTTGGCCACCGCCGTCGTCACCTCGGCGATGTTGCGCACCTGCGCCGTCAGCCGGCCAGCCATGGTGTTGACCGAGTCCGCCAGGTCCTTCCAACTGCCCGACATGCCGCGCACCCTGGCCTGGCCGCCCAGCTTGCCCTCGGTACCCACCTCGAGGGCGACCCTGGTCACCTCGTCGGTGAACTCCGACAGCTGGTCCACCAGCCCGTTCACGGTCCGGCCCACCTTGAGGAACTCACCGCGCAACGGGTGGCTCACCCCGTTGGTGTGGACCGAGCGCAGCTCCATCCGCTGGTCCAGGTCGCCCTCGGCGATCGAGGAGAGCACCCGGCCCACGTCGGCCATCGGCCGCGCCAGGTCGTCGATCAGCGCGTTGCAGTTGTCGACCGCCGCCATCCAGGCACCCTCGCCGACCCCGCTCTCCAGACGCTCGGAGAGCCGCCCCTCCCGGCCCACCGCACGGCGGACCCGGGCCAGCTCGCCGGTCAGGTGCTGGTTGCGCTCGGCGACCTCGTTGAACACCGCCGCGATCTCGGCCAGCGGCCCGTCCCCCGGAACGGTCAGGCGACGCCGGAAGTTGCCGTCCCGCATCGCCGTCAGCGCCGCCAGCAGCTTGCGCAGATCGGCGGGCTCGGCCCCCCGGTTGTGGTTCGGACGCCGCCCCAGGCTGCCGCGCGCCTGCGCAGCCCGCCCGGCGCGCGCGGTCGCCGGAGTCGTACCGGGTACGTCCTTGGTGGCCGAACTCAACGGGCCCTCCCACATCGTGACTGCTCAGGTCCGATCGGCAGCGGGCACCGGCCCGCCCCCGAACGCCGCCCCGGCTGCTGCGGACAGCCGCCGACACCCCACCGACCGTACTGCGTCGCCGCATGCTGCGGACCCCCCAGTCTGTCAGCACCGGCGCTCCGTGTCCGGCCCGTTGCACAGGGTCTCCACCGGCCGGGAACAAACTCGTGGCCAGAATCACCCTCAGGTGCCTGTTTCGACGCCCAGGGCCCACGGGGTACCAAGCGGAAAGTAGGGTGGGGCGCTGCACCTGGCCAAAGGCGCTTCCCGCGCCCGCACCGACACCCGCTGCCAGGTCGGCCAGGCCGGGAGGGGTTCCCGGTCGGCGCCACCGGGAAGGCATTCCCGGCCGGTGCCTACCGGCCGGAGCAGAGCCGTCGATCGACCTGATGGGAGAAGTGGCACGTGGTCACCGCGCGCGCAACCGCCACCTTCGAACCGGTCGGCCGCTCGGCCGCGGCCGCGCGCGGCTTCGTCCGCGACGCGCTGCTCGGCTGGGGCCTGCCCGAAGTCGTCGACGACGCCGTGGTCCTGGTCAGCGAACTCGTCACCAACGCCGTGGTGCACGCCGGCACCGCCGCCGAGGTCGCCTGCCTGCGCGAGGAGGACTCGATCCGGATCGAGGTGACCGACCGTCACCCCGAGCGCGGCCTGCCGTCCTTCGCCAACGTCCCCGCCGCCTCCTCCGACCGCTACGCCGACCCGGACGGCGAGGGCGGCCGCGGCCTGCTGATGTGCTCCGCGCTCTCCAGCCGCTGGGGCGTCGAGTACGCCTCCGGACAGAAGACCGTCTGGTTCCGGCTGCCGCTCCCCGTCCAGGTGGCCGGCACCCGCTACGCCCTCCCCAGCCTCCCCGGCGGCGAACTCCCGGACGCCGAAGGGCCGGTCAGGGTCGCGGTCGTCCAGGTGGACGAGCACGGGCTGGTCCGCGCCTGGAACCCGGACGCCGAAGCCCTCTTCCAGCACCCCGCCGACCAGGTCCTCGGCCGCTCCTGGAGCGACCTGGCCGCCTGGCCGCAGACCGCCGGGACCGGCCTCGGCCTCGCCGAGACGCTCCGCCTGGCCCGCTGGGAGGGCAGCTTCGGGCTGCGCCGCGCCGACGGCCGGGTCACCGAGGTGTACGGCCTCCAGGTCCGGGTCCGCGACACCCACGGCATCCCGTCCACCCTCTGTCTGCTGGTCCGCGAGACCGACCGGGGCGTGCTGCGCTCCCCCGGCACCTCCGTCGAGACCCCCTCCGCCATCGAACCGCTGGACCTGCTGGTCGGCCCGCTCGACCAGCACGACCTGGGCGGCCTGCTCCAGCGCGTCGTCGAACGCGCCCGTGACCTGCTCGACGCCGACGCCGCGTACCTGATGCTCACCACCGACGACGAAACCGAGTTCGAGGTCCGCGCGGCCACCGGCCTCAGCCCGGTCGGCCGCCGGAGCGGACCGATCCCGGTCGAATCCGGCGCCGGCCGCTACGACTCCGCCCGGCTGCCCGCCGTGCACGAGGACCTCTCGGTCCGGCCCAGCTCGGCCCCGCTGCTCACCGGCACCGGCCTGCGCTCGCTCATCACCGTCCCGCTCAAGGTGGAGGGCCGCCTCACCGGCTCGCTCGGCGTGGCCGCCGCCACCCCCGGCCGGTACGACAACGAGGACGCGCTGCGCCTGCAGTTCGCCGCCGACCGGATCGCCCTCGCCCTGGAGAGCGCCCGGCTCACCGAGCTCGAACGGCTGCGCAGGGGTTCGCTCTCCTTCCTGGTCGAGGCCTCCGACCTGCTGGCCGGCACCCTGGAGCACCAGCAGACACTCGCCCTGATGGCGCAGATGGCCGTCCCCACCCTCGCCGCCTGGTGCGCGGTCTACACCACCGCCGACCAGAACAGCGGCGCCGAACTCGCCTTCGTCCTGCACGAGGACGAGGACCGGATCGACCCGCTGCGCGCCCTGCTCGACAAGGCCCCCGCACCCGAGACCGACCCCGCGCCCGGCGCCCGCTTCTGGAAGGGCCCGCTGGAGACCGCCCGCGCCTCCGGCCTGGCCGACACCCCCGACCTGGCCGGACTGCTCGGCGAGACCGTGGTCCTGCCGCTCGCCGCCCGCAACCGGGTGATCGGCCTGCTGGTGCTCGGCGTCGGCACCGGCGTCCGCTTCCGCCAGGAGATGCTCGAACTCGCCGAGGACCTCTCCCGCCGAGCGGCCCTCGCGCTCGACAACTCCCGGCTCTACTCCGAGCGCACCGCCACCAGCCAGGCCTTCCAGCGCGCACTGCTGCCACCGGAACTGCCCAAGATCCCGGGCGTCGAGGTCGAGGTCTTCTACCAGGCCGCCGGCGAGGGCAACGAGGTCGGCGGCGACTTCTACGACATCTTCCCGATCCGCCCCGGCACCTACGGCTTCGCCATCGGCGACGTCTGCGGCACCGGTCCCGAAGCCGCCTCGGTCACCGGCCTGGCCCGCCACTCGCTGCGCCTGCTCGCCCGCGAGGGCCTGGACGCGCCACAGGTCCTCACCCGGCTCAACGCCGCCATCCTGGACGAAGGCGCCCGCAGCCGCTTCCTCACCCTGCTGTACGGGGAGTTGACCCCCCGACCGGACGGGACCACCGTGCTGTCGCTGGTCTGCGCGGGCCACCCGCTGCCGCTCCGGCTGCGTACCGACGGCCAGGTCGAACCGGCCGCCTCACCGCAGCCGCTGCTCGGTGTACTGGAGGAACTGGACCTGGAGGCCGAGGAGTTGGTGCTGCACCCCGGAGAGGTCCTGCTCTGCGTCACCGACGGTGTCACCGAACGCCGCGAGGGATCGCGGATGTTGGGCGAGGACGGTCTCGCCCAGGTGCTCGGCGGCTGCACCGGACTCACCGCCGGAGCGGTCGCGGCACGCGTCCAGCGCGCCGTGGAGCGCTTCGCGCCCGAGCCGCCCTCGGACGACATGGCGATCCTCACCCTCCGACTGCCCACCCAGCGAGCCCACTGAGCGGCTGAGCGGCTGAGCGGCTGAGCGGCTGAGCGGCTGAGACACCCTCCCGCTCACTCTCGTTCAGCAAACGGCCATCCTCGGCCGCCCGACGGCTGACGACTGCACAAATTGTGGGATTCACAAGGGTACAAGCCGTCCGGAGGCGGGTACACCGGATTCACCGGGGATTCCCCCGGAGGGGACATCAACCACCGGACCACCACCGGCTCGACCTGCCGGATGTGCCGGTTCTTCACTCCACCGCAGCCGCCCGCACGCCAGCTCCACGCGTCCGGAGCCGTATGCCCGATGCCACTGTGCCCCGCGCACTGTGTCCGGTGCCATGCGCCCTGAACCGCGTGCCGCTCCCGTGCGCCTCCGGCACGGCATCACGCACCGAACCTCGATCGCACCCAAACACCTCGATCGCACTCACGCCGCCACCCGGCACACAGAGTGAAAGGAGCCTCCGGTGAGCACTGAAGCTACCGGGGCGAACGCCCGACCCGCAGGCGCCGACGCGGGTCCCCTCGGATACCTGGCCCTCGGACTGACCCTTCTCGCATACGGCCTGCTCGCCACCGGCATCCTCAGCGGTACCGGGGTCAAGGACGCCGTGGCCCTCGCTCACCTCGTCGGCGGGGTCACCCTCTTCATCGCCGGCCTCTGGCAGCTCCGCAGCGGCGACACCTTCACCGGCACCGCCTTCACCGGCCTCGGCGCCTTCTGGGCCACCTGGTCCGTGGCCGCGGGCGCCGGAAAGCACGCCGCCGGCCTCTTCCTGCTGCTGTGGGCCCTGCTCGCCTTCACCCTCGCGGTCGCCAGCTGGACCTCCGGCCTCTTCAGCCGCCTGGTCTACGGGCTGCTGACGGTCGCCCTGCTGCTCAGCGCCATCGCCACCTTCGCCGGGAGCGGCGGGCTCGCCAAGGCAGCCGGCTGGATCGCCGCCCTCGCCGGCGCGGCCGCCTGGTACTGGGCCACTGCGGCCCTCACCAACAGCGGCTGGGGTCGCATCGCGCTGCCGGTGAAGTAACCGACGACCGGCGGTCTCCAGGCTCCTGGAGAGCCGGAGGGACCAGTCGGCACCGCCGACACCGCCAGCACCGCCGGGCAACCGGGCAACCGGGCAACCGAAAGGGTGGGGCCGGACTCCCGAGGGAGTCCGGCCCCCCCCCCCTGACCCGCGGGGCCCGTGACCCGCCGTCACCGCCGGCCCCCCGGCCGTGTCTGAAAAAAAAAAAACAGCCCCCCGCAC
>NZ_JBHJVK010000087.1:30183-31306 GCF_042264695.1 Kitasatospora sp. NPDC056138
TCGGTCGGCTGGTTCTTTTGTTTATAAGCCCCGGGCGGGCCACCGGGCCACCGGCCCACCGCACGGGGGGGGCCGGCACCCCCGAGGGAGTCCGGCCCCACCCCATTGCCGCGCGGGACAGTTCCCGCGCGTTCACGGCCTGCTCGCGGACGTCCGTTCCGCCGCCCGGACCGTCACCTGCGAGGACGTTCCCGCGGGCTCCTCGACGTCCGTCCGCCAGCCGCTCGCAGCGTGCTGCACCAGGTACACCACCGTCAGCAGCGCCACCGCCACCAGGCCGTCCGCCCAGAAGTGGTTCGCCGTCACCACCACGACGAGGACCGTGATCAGCGGATGCAGCACGACCAACCACCGCCACGGCCCTCGTGCGACCCGTACGACGGCCACCGCCACGATCACGCACCACGCCACGTGGACCGACGGCATCGCGGACAGCTGATCCGCCACCACTCCGCCGACCCTGCCGCCGTAGACCGACTGCCCGTACTCGGCCGCCAGGTCGACGAACCCGCTGTCCGGCAGCATGCGCGGCGGCGCGACCGGAATGAACTGGATCAGCAGGCACGCGGCCGTGGTCAGCACCACGGTGGTCCGCACCGATCGGTAACGATCCCGGTGCCGCAGGAAGAGCCAGAGCAGCAGCACGAGCATCACACCGAAGTGCATGCTCGCGTAGTAGTAGTTGCTGGCCGTGACCAGCCATCCGTGCGGCACGACCGCGCGCTGCCAGGCCGCCTCGTCGGGCAGGCCCAGCCGCAGCTCGGTCCGGTGGATCCACTCCGCCCGGTCCAGCGCATGATCCGCGCTCAACAGCGAGAGATGGCCGACCAGCTGCCAGAGCGTGAAGAGCCCCAGCAGAATGCCGGCCTCCCGCAGCACGGCCGCCGCACCGGAAGCACGCGTGGCGGGTCCGGAACGCGTGGCGCGCTTGACCGCATACGCCGCTCCGAACAGGACCACCGACGCGCCGCCGGCGGTCTGCCACGTAAGGGTCAGGTTCTGCATTCGCAGAGATTAACGCAGAAAGGCCCCTCCCGAACCCGGGAGGGGGCTTTCTCCAAAATTTGTTCGGCGGCGTCCTACTCTCCCACAGGGTCCCCCCTGCAGTACCATCGGCGCTTTG
>NZ_JBHJVK010000088.1:0-30114 GCF_042264695.1 Kitasatospora sp. NPDC056138
CAGTGGCGAGGCCTCGCCACCAGATACGACAAAACCGCCGTCGCCTACCAAGCCGCAGCCACCCTCGCCTCACTCCTCATGTGGGCCTGACCCTTTGACGACACTGCCTAGGAGCGTGTCTTAGCAACCGGCAACCCGCATGCGGATCGTGATCATTCATACGGGATGATCCCGCTATGCGTGATCAGGAAGGGCTGTTCGAGGCCGAGCGGGTCGAGCCAGAGCAGCCGCAGGCACGTGCGGCAGCGGTGGACAAGAAGTTCCGGGCGTTCGAACCGGGCCAGGTGCTGCTACTACCGCCGTCGCTGGACGACTGGCTGCCCGAGGACCACCTGGCTCGGTTTGTCGCCGAGTTGGTCGACGAGGTGCTCGACCTGGCGCCGATCCGAGCCGACCACACCGAGAAGCGGGGCTTTCCGCCGTACGACCCGCGCCTGATGGTCCGTCTGCTGATCTACGGCTACACCACCGGCATCCGCTCCTCCCGGGCGATCGAGCGCCGCTGCGTGGACGACGTCGCGTTCCGGTTCCTGGCCGCCGACCAGGCCCCGGACTTCCGCTCGATCGCCCGGTTCCGCCGCCGCCACCTGAACGCCCTCGCCGACCTGTTCCTCCAATCGCTCCACCTCGCGCAGAAGCTCGGCATGGTCAAAATGGGCCGCGTCGCCCTGGACGGCACGAAGCTGGAGGCCAACGCCTCCAAACACAAAGCCATGAGCTACGGCCGCCTTGTCGACAAGGAAGAACGGACCGAGGCCGAGATCGCCGCCCTGGAAGCCGCAGCCGCCACCCTGCTCGCGGATGCCGAGGCCACCGACGCCACCGAGGACGCCCGGTTCGGCGTCGATGGCAAGGATGCCGACCTGCCCGCCGAACTGGACCGCCGCGAAACGCGCCTCGCCAAGCTGCAGGCCACCCGCGCCCAGATCGAAGCAGAAGCCGCCGACAAGGCCCGCCGCCGCGCCCAGGACAAGGAACGCCGCCGCCAGCAGCGCACCGACGCCAGCGACGAGCAGGCCGTGGTCGACGCCGGCGAGAAGGCCGCCGCAAAGGCGAGGCCCAAGCCGAAGAACCAGGCCAACTTCACCGACCCCGACTCGCAGATCATGAAGAACAGCGACGGCGCCTACATCCAGGCCTACAACGCCCAGGCCGTCGTCGACGAGCAGCACCAGATCATCACCGCCGCCGACGTGACCACCTGCGCCTCCGACGCACCGAACCACACGAACATGCTCGACCAGTCCGCCGCCAACACCGGCGCCCACCCCAAGCAGGCCCTCGTGGACGCCGGCTACTGCTCCGACGCGAACCTTGAAGCGGCCAAGGAGCGCCAACTGTCCTGCAGCACCGACACGTTCATGGCCACTGGTCGCCTCGGCCACGACGAGCACGTCCCGCCCGCACCCCGCGGACGCATCCCCAAGAACGCCACGCTGAAGGAGCGCATGGCCCGCAAACTGCGGACCAAGCCCGGCCGGAAGGCCTACAGCCGCCGCAAGGCCATCGTCTAACCCGTCTTCGGCCAGATCATGACCTGCCAGAACGGCCAACAACTCCTCCTACGTGGCGAGGACGGAGCCCGAGGAGAGTGGCGCCTGCTGGCCGCCTGCCACAACCTCCGCAAGATCTTCCGCCACACCGGATCCGACGGTCTCGCCACCGCGATCGCCTGACCGACCCAGACCGGGCGACCGGCCCCAGCCGGGCCGGTCGCCCGGCGGCAAGTTCGATCATCAGCCACCGACACACAGAGCCAGACAGACGCCCGGCTATCGGCGATCACACCCACCCCGCCAGTTGCCCGTTACAGACCCGCGCTCCTAGCCAGAGCGGAAGGCATTCGGCCATGGATGCTGAGTGGACCGGCGGCTGGAGTTGCAGCGGCTCCGTGCCCGTGTGAGTTGCTCAGTACCGGCGCAGCAGCGGCCAGAGTGCCGCCCATGCCCGGTCCGGCCCTGCGCAGAGCACCACGGCCGCGTGCTGCTCCTGGTTTGCCGTGCCGTGCCCGTTGTCGACACGCGCGACCACATGGCAGTCCGTGAAGTGTTCCTCCACCTCGGCATAGCCCGCCGGGTGGACGAGCAGCACCGGGCCGGTGGCGGTGGCCGGCGGCGGACCCCAGGCGTACAGGCCCATGTGGCCGGAGTACGGGGTCGGCAGGCCGAGGGCGGGCCCGTAGAGCGCGAGGGCGCCGGCCTCGCCGTAGTTCGCGGTCAGCAGCACGGCGGTGGCCCGCTGCCCGGCGGGGACGGCCGCCCAACCGGTGGCGGTGGCGTGTACGAGCTCCGGCCAGCCGACCTCCTCGCCGAGGTCGGGGTCGACCTTCATCGGCACGGCCAGCGCCGAGGCCGGCAGCACCGGCAGGGCTGCCAGCGCGCTGGTGAGCAGGGCCGCGAGCAGTCCGCCGACCAGCTTGGCGCGGTGATCACGGGCCCAGTGGGCGTACGGCTCGCAGCCGGCCGCGGTGAGCGCGTACAGCAGCGGACTCGGGTAGTAGGCCTTGCCGCCGCCCGCCATCACCAGCACGCAGAGCACCACCCAGGCCACCGCGATCGGCCGGGCCCAGCGCAGCTCCGGCCGACGTAGCAGCCGACTCAGCCCGGTCAGCCACAGGGGCACCAGCAGCGGAGAGAGCTGGAGCACCTGGAGCGGGACGACGAGCAGCCGCCCGCCCGCTCCGCCGGTGGCGCTGATCCCCTGGGCGACCGTCAGTTCGGGCCAGCCGTGCGCGGCCTGCCACCACAGGACAGGCAGCGCGAACGGGAGCGCGGCGAGCAGCGCGGTCAGCGGGCCGAGCAGGGCGCGCGGGCGGGGGCGGGGGCGGGGGCGGGGCACGAGCAGGCCGCGGGGCCCAGCTGCCAGGGTGCCCGCCGCCAGCGCCGCCAGCAGCCCGAGCACCAGCAGCTTGTTCAGCATCGCGATCCCGACCGTCACGCCGAGCAGCGGCCACCAGCGGGCCTCACCGGTGCGTGACAGGCGCAGCGTCAGCAGGATGATCGTCAGCCAGGCGGTCAGGTCGAAGGTCGCGGTGGAGAGCAGGTGGCCGTTGCCCAGCACATCGCCCGAGCAGGCCGCCGCTCCCGCCGCGAGGACCTGCCCGCCGCGCCCGGCGCCCAGCTCGCGCGCGATCAGCGCGGTGAGCGTGATCGAGGCGGCTGCGAGCAGCGCGGGCAGGATCCGTACCCCGGTCGGGGTGGCGCCGAACAGCTGCGCGCCGAGCCGGGCCAGCAGCGGGGTGAGCGGCGGCTGGTCCGGATAGCCCCAGGTCAGGTGGCGACCGGCGAGCAGGAAGTACAGCTCGTCGCGATGGAAGCCGTAGCGAGCCGACAGTGCGACCAGCAACGCCGTGGCAGCGGCCGCGATCCCCCCGACCGGCCCGGCCGCGAACGGAGCCAGGCCCGGCTGTGCATCCCCCCGAGTGCGCATGCCCGCAATTCTGACCGTCCGGGACGGTGCCGGGAAGAGATGGGGCCACGAGCCGCCCAACACGGGCGCTACTCTGCGCGGTCAGCCAGCGCCAGCACGAACGGGCAGTGGTCAAACTTCGGTGGCACTCGGTCAAGGTTCCTTGGCACGGGACACGCACTGTCCCGTCTCAACCGATTTGGCCCCCGTCTCAGGCGATCTGGTCCGATTCGCTCGTCATCTCAGGTGATCTGGGACGGCGACGCCTGCCCCTGAGGCGGGGCCTGGTCATCAGCGACGTTCCGGACCTGCCATCAAGGTCTGCGGAGCAGCGGTGGGCTTCCAACCTTGCGGCTGTTCCGCCACTTCGCCAGGGCGACCCTGGAAAATACCGGGAGTTGCCATCTCCCAGCTGGGGCGAGACTTCTCTCATGAGAGTCAGATGCCTGCAGATCATCCATCCCGCGGCCGACGTCCCAGTCGCGGAGTACGACGGGATCCGGGTAGGCGGTGTCTACCCGGTTCTGGAGATGGTCGCCTACGACATCGATTGCCAGATTCGCCTGCTCGGCCCCGGCACGCCCGACCCCGGACTGCTCTGGGACCCTGCCGATTTCGAGACGGTGGACACCCGAATACCACCTGGCTGGACCCTGGTCATCGCCGACGGCCGCACCCGCCTCGCGGACGCCCGTTGGCAGCGCCCCGGATTCTGGACCGACTACCACCACGGCGACCCGCAGGCCCTGGCCGACTACGAGCAGGTGAAGCGCGAACTCCTCGCCGCCGCCCCGCCACCCGAGAACTGAGCCCTGCGCCCGGGTGCCCTCTCCCGTGTCCGGACGGTCAGGTCAGCAGCCCGACGGCGATGAACCAGATCAACTGAGAAAACGGCCGACATCAGCGCTGGAGAGACCGGATCAACTGAGAAAACCTGCGCCCCCGGCGTCTCAATCGATCTGGTCGTCGCAGGTCATGGCCATGGGCACGGACCAGATCATCTGCGACGGGACACGCACTCCCCCACCAGGCCACCACCAGGAGAAGGCAGGCCCCGACAACGGCCCGGACAGGCGCGGCACCAACACCACCGGACGGCGGCTCAGGACGGCGCCCAGGACAGCCGGCGCCCAGGACAGCCGGCACCCGGCGGTCATCGGCGCCGGCAGCGGCCACCACCCGAACGGCACCCGCGGCCCCACCCAACACCCTGTCGCACCCACCAGCCACCCAGGACACGCCAAGGCGGCCTCCTGGACGTCCTCCAGGGCGGCCTGACGGCCACCCAGCACCAGCCCCCAACCCAGCCTGGCCGAACCGGCGCGCAGCGAGGCGGGCAAGGGCGCAGCCCGGCCCGAGCAGGACGCGGACCCGGCCTGGACGGCGGCACAGCAGGCCCGAGACGGCGGCGCAGGCCCGCACGGCGGCCACCCAGCAAGCCCCGACCCGAACGACGCCCAAGGGCACCCCCCGGAAGCACGGAAGGCACGGCGCGGGGCTCAGCCAGGCCCGGCCCCAGCTAAACCGAACACTGATCTCACCGCCACCCTCGCCCTCACAATTCCGGCCCGAATTCAGGCCACCACCGGGAATCCAATCAACAAAAACAGCGATGCGAAATTCACGCCCGAATCACCGGCGAAAAACCCACCACCGGCCGAGCGGGCCGGCAGCACCCCCGACAGCACCCTCTACCCCACCGGACACCACACACAGTCACCACAGCAGCAACCAACCCATCGCCTCAAAAGACACAACCAAAGGTCCAGACAACACCGCGTCCAAGGGCCAAAACACGCCTCACAACACCAACAGGTCACATACACGATCCTTCACCGAGTAGAGCTTGGCGTGCAGCACCCGGGCCTCCCACCACGGATCATCCGGAGCCTGCCGCGCCGATGCTGGATAACTCAGAGCCCATGCGTCCACCAGTCCTCGCGACCGTTGCGGGCGGGGTCTGGACGGACGCGGGCGAGGAAGAGTTCGTCCAACGGCCTGACCACAGCCCTCAATTCACGGGCAGCCCGAGTGGGCAGGACCCGCAGGGCCGCTTCCACAAGCGCGCGCCCGTAGTCGTCCGCGCAACACGGGCAGGCGTCGAGGAACGGCGGACCGGGCGGGTGGACGCGCCGGGAATGTACTGTTCTCGACCACGCAGTGACGGCCAGGGCAACCGCACCAGGGCTTGCTCTGGTGCGCTCGAACTCGGCGATCAGGCGCTGCGTCGCAGCAGACACGCCGGGCACTACTCGGCGTGGGCTGCGGTCAAACGGGCGGGGCATGCGGCTCAGGCCCGCGCGCACGCGGGCGGGCGACCTACGCCCCATAGGCCTTTCGACAGATCGTCATAACGAGCAGCCTGCCGAAAGTTGCGCTGCCCGGCAACGGATTTGTCGGCCAGTCCACGATCAGCGTCCGCGTTCCCGGTCCCAGATCCCGGCATGCCAGACGGCCGCCACGGCCTCCGTGCACGCTGCGGCCCGGGCGCGCCCGGCCCGTGCGGCGGATAGTGGCTACAGCAGAGAGCCGAGGTCGCCTTCGATGACGGTCTCGGCGATCAGAGGGCGGTCCCACAGGGCCAGGATCTCGTTCGTCAACATGATGAGCAGGCACGGGGCCGGATCGCCGTACGGCACCGTGATAGCGGCGGCCGACAGGCCGCGCGGGACGGCGCTGGCGTCGAGTAGGACGCGCCAGTCCTCCGGAGCCAGCTCCAGGAACTCCAGCCCGGTCAGCCGGGCTATCTCCCGGGGGTCGGCCAGCGCCCCGGGGTCGGCGCGCAGGGTGCGCAGCCGGGGCAGTCCGGCCACGGGGGTCAGGCTGACCGGTTTGCCGCTCCACCCGCCGAGGGTGAGCACCTCCAGGTCGGGGTGGGCCGCCGCCTCGACGTCCCAAGGGTCCTCACCGTGGAGCCTCGCCACCACCGGCATCCGGTCCGGGCTCCGGCCGGAATACCAGCTCCGGTCCGGATCTGGGTTCACCACCAGGTCGGTGAGGGACTCGGCGAACAGGTGGGCTCCGACGCTCTGTTCGTGGTCGAGCACGATGATCTGTCCGAGGTGGCCGCGCGGGCCGGGCGTCAGGTCGACGACGACGCGGTCCCCGCCTCCGGTGTCGCCGATGACGATCCATCCTGGCGAGCCGACCAGGTCCTGCACGGGATCGTCGGGTGCGGTGACACACGCCTCCGTCGCCGCGTGCGTCCAGTAGAACGGCGAGCACGAGCTGTCGGCGATGTGAAGGCCGTCCAGCGAGCTCAGCTCGAAGCCGAGCACGTCGCCGACGCGCTCCGACGCCTCGTAGCGCTTCTCAAAGTCCTCCCGGTCCTCCGAGTCCTCCCACCACCGCGCAGACGTCACCCGGTAGAGCACCTTGATCTCCTCGGGCAGGGTCACACCCAGGCGCGCCTCTGTGGCGGCGATCTCCTCCTCGGTGGCGCCGGTCTCTTCGCGCATCCGCTCGCGCAACGTCCGCTCCAGCAGCGCCAGGTCCACTGAGGGGGCCGGCCGCGCCCCTGGCACCGGCTCGGGCAGGCGACGCCACGGCTCGGGCAATGCGTCCTCGACCAGGGTCAGCGGCCCCGGGTGGGCGTTGCCGATGCCGGAATCAACGGCAGCGCCGTAGTCGAAAAGACGCAGCACCGCCTTCCCGCTCGGCAGTATCTCCGCACTGAACGCGACGTCGACGATCCCAGCCTCGGCGAGCGTGGCCCGCACGCGTTCGATCGCATCGTGCTCCGCCTGGTTGTCCGACACCAGCATGGCCCGCCCGGGCTGCGGGAACCGCAGGCGCACGGGAACGCTCCACCCGCGCTGGCCGATCCGCCCCGACACCTGGCCGCCCGGTTCGGCCAGGCGCTCGGCGTGGGCAGTGCGCAGCAGGCGCAGCAGGCGCAGCAGGCGCAGCAGGGGCTCCCCGGTAACGAAGCCGTTCAGCGTGGGCAGCAGGGGCCTACAGCGGATCTGGTGATCATGACACCCGCGATTATGACCACCACCGCCGACAGACCCATCGGGCCGTCCGGTGCTGCCCGCCCGGCACCGTCGTTCGCGTCGTCCGGCCGGGGCCGGAGCCGCCGCAGTGGGGCACCCGCACCTGCCACCAGCGTCGGCTGTCTTCCTCAGTGGCTGTGTCCAAGGGCCCCTTACAGGTCCAGCAGGGCGGGCGCTTGGCATGGGCGGTGCGGGCAGCGCGCAGGCGTTCCTGGTCCTTACGACGGGCGCACGCGTCCTACTCACACCGTGCCCCACCCCGGACGGCACCGAGTCGTCGTACTCGCGCCAGCCATCGTCGTTGTAGTCGCGGACCACCGTGCACCACCGGCCCCCTCAGGCATCCACCGACAGCTCCCCGATGGTCTCGGTTCGCCAGCGCGGGTGGGTCCGGCTTCGGTGACGACCAGGGCAACCGGCGGGGCGTGGGAGTGGCCCGGGTAGGCCCGGCGCCGTCCGGTCGGCCGGTTCCTCGCCAGCGAGGGCCGGGGCGTTGTCGCGGACCTTGGTGCGGAACAGCTCGCGGTAGGCGGTGAACTTCGCCGCCACCCGAGGCGGGGCCATCGTGGAGCGGTCGACCTCGACCATCAGCACCGGCACGCCCATCTCCGGGGCCTGCCACACACCGACCAGACGCACCTTGCGCCTCCCGCCCGACAGCAGGAACTCCGTCTCCGTCGACCAGGAGCGCACGGTACCCACCCCACCCGCGGCCGCCGGCGTGGCGCCGCCGCGCACGAACGCGACGATCGTCTCGTTCACCGCCATCGCATGCGGGGCGCCGGAGCGGCCGGCACCCCGAGCGGTGCCGCCCATCTCCGAGCGGGGCAGGCCGAGCACCTGCCCGGCCGCGTCCAGCCCGGCGGCGCCTTCCAGCCGCCACGTCTTGTGCCGGTCCTTGGTGTTGCCGTCGGAGGCGACCAGGCCGTGCAGCGCGAGATCGCCGAGCGCCTGCCGGATCGCCTTGTTCGACGCCGCCTGCGGGCGCAGCAGGCGCTGGAGCTGGTCGGCGGTGGCGACCTTGAGCACGCCGAGCGCGCCGAGGACATCGGAGCGCAGCGCGGTGGTCGAGCCGCCCGGGTCGGCAGCGCCACGCCGGAACGCGCGTCACACACGGCTCCGTTGCGCATTACCGCTCGTAGACCATCTCGGGGAAACACGGCGACGGGCCGTCCAGGAGGTGGTCGTCGTGGCCGCGCAGCCAACGGTCGAAGAACGACGCGACGTAGTTGCGGGTGGCCGACTCGGCGCGGTCGGGGCGGACGTCGCCGACGTCCTCGGCCAGCCTCTCCGGGCTGATCGCGCCCTGCCGGGCCAGCTGCGGGAGCAGGGACTGCGCGTCGGTGTAGGAGCCGTGGCCGGAGCCGGTGAGGGTCACGTCGGCGTGCCAGCCGGTGCTGTGCTGCCACAGAGCGTCCCAGCCGGGCTGCCGGTGGTAGCTGCCGGAGTCGGACTCCTGGGTGCCCATGAGCAGGAAGGGCCGGGTCAGGCCGTCCTCGGCGACGGTGGTCAGGGGCGGGTGGACCCCGGTGCCGAAGTGCAGCTGGCCGTCGAGGTTGACGCCGGCCTTGAGGCGCGGATCGTCGTGCATGGTCTGCAGGGCCGTGGAGCCGCCCCCGGAGTGGCCGACCATGCCGATCCGGTCGAGGTCGAGGGAGGCGGCGAGCCCGGCCGGCAGCTGCGCGTCGCGGCGCAGCCCGGCGAGCTGGTCCAGGACGAAGCGGGTGTCGTCGACCCGGGTCTGCAGCATCTTGCGCAGGAGGGCGCCCATGTCGACGCCGGGCTGGGCAAACAGCGCGGGGAGGACGGAGGTGGCGAGGTCCCCGTCGGGGAAGGCGACCTCGGAGGCGTCGTAGGTGTGGTCGACGGTGACGACCACGTAGCCGCGCGAGGCGAGGTCCTCCACCAGGGCGGTGCCCCAGGTGCGCGGGTCGCCGAAGCCCGCCGAGTACAGCACGACGGGGCGCTTGCCGCCGGGCAGGGCGGGCGCGTCCGCGCGGGCGTGGGTGCGGATACCCGCCCAGTTGGTGCGGCCGGGCTCGAAGTGGTTCTGGCTCTGGGTGACGCCGTCGGCGCTGCCGAAGTGGTCGGCGGCGGCGGGGAGCATGTACGGCGCGCGGTCGTTGCCGGTGGCGGGCCGGGTGGTCGGGTACCAGAGGCTGATCATCAGCTTGCGGTGCTGTCCGGGTTTCCAGGGGTCGTCCCGGCGGTCGTCGGTGAGCTGCAGGGACGTCGTGCCGATCGGGTACGGGCCGGTGGGCTGCGGCAGCCAGGCCCTGGCCTGCTGCTCGGTGCCCCGCCCCGGCGCCGCCACCGCGCCCGGTGCGCCGACCACGCCCAACGTCGCCGTCGCCGCCAGCAGCACCGCCGCCACGGCCCGTCCTCGCCTGCTCATCGCCGTTCCCCCTCGTTCGCTTCCGTGTTCGCCTTCGACACGGGCGACGGTACGGGCGGGGAGGGGCGGAAACCGTCATACCGGGGTGCCAAGTCCCGCTGTAGTACCCCGGTATGACGGCGTTCGGTGCTACAGGCACTTCTTCAGCTCCCGCCGCACCGGCGAGCGCTTGTCCACCTTGTCCGACCTCAGTGGAAAACGCCTCCAGGTGCCCAAACCCGGCCCCTGGCCGGGTAGAACTTCGCATGGAGGAGTCGGCCGGGGCGGCCTCGCGGCCGAACGCGGCGGCGTGCCGCGCGGCCGGAGCAGGAAGAGCGTGCCGCAGCCCCGGTGGCTGACACCGCGGCAGCGATCAACAACCGGAAAAGCCAAGCAGGTTGCCAGAATCAGCAGCCGTGGTTGCCGGACATCCAGTTGACGAACTGGTTGCCGTTGAGGTCGTTCTCCGCGACGAACTCGCTGACGCACACGCCGACTCCGTTGACCCGCACCGGGCCGGCATAGGTGGTGAAGTAGCCATAGTCGTGGTCGCCGCTGACCCCGGCAGAGTTGTGAATCGAGAGGTTGGTCCACGTCTTGGTGCCCGCATACTCGGTCTTCACGAAGACGGAGCAGTTCTTGGTGCCGTCCCAGTAGTCGTAGAGCCAGCCAGCCTCCCCTCCGCTCATGTAGCGGGTCAGTCCGGCGATGGTGCACTCCTACTTCGAGTACCTCACCAGCGAGTACCCGCGCGAAGCCGGACACGGCATGCTCCTGGCCCAGTTGCACGGGGCCTGCGTCGGACAGCCGTGGGCGCCGGTCGGGGCTCGGCGGATGATCGGCCGTGCCGGGAATCGCGCTGGTCTGGGGCTGGTGAAACCCCATGCCTTCCGGCACACGTTTACTTCCGCGGTCCTCGACGCCGCCGACGGCAACCTGCTGATCGCCCGGGATGCCGGCGGCTGAGCCTCGGCCGCCACGGTTGACAAGGTCTACGGACACGTCGACGTCCACGACCCCGCCTTCGACTCCGCTCTGCGCGCGGTCCGGGGTGAGGCGCGGTGACCGAGATAGTTCTGGCCCCGGTGCGGGATGGCCGGGAGGGCCGGGACCGGTTCGAGATCATGACCGCGCTGGTCAACTCCCCGACCTTCGATCCGGTGTTCCGCTCGGAGATTGTCGAGATCCCGCCGGACCATCCTGTCTACCGATGGGTTTGCCTGGTCACCGATTGCGAGCGGCCGAGGGCAGGCCGGGGAGATCTCTGCGGCGCCCACGAGACTGCGTGGCGTCGGCTCCGCACGGAGTGGTCCCGGGCATCGTGGTCTCTGCGGTCACTGGGCTATGGCTGAACAAGCCTGAGCCCGGGGCCTGGGGCGTACGGCTGTGAGGACTTGTACGTGGCTGGGGCCGCGCCATGCGGAGATGGCGCGGCCCTTCTTCTCCCGCTCCGTGTCCCCCTCCCGCGTGTCCCCCTCCCGCGTGTGCCGTCCGTGGCGGGTCGTCAGCCGTGGTGTGGCTGCTGCTTGCTGGGCACGCCGTGCCTGGCGCCGCGCTTGCCGGGTTTCTATTTCTCGTCGTGTCTGCCGTTGTGGTGGTGCGGCTTTTCGCAGTGTCTGCCGCATTTGATGGTGGTGGGGTCAGTGGCGGTGGCGGGGGTGCTGCCGCCTCCGGTGACCGTGACGGTGTTGGTGACCTGCTTCGGGGCGCTGCAGGACGCTTTGACCGTGAGCGTGATTCGCGGGTAGCTGCCGCCGGGGGCGAGGATGTCGCTGCGGGTGCAGGTCAGTGTGGCGCGGGTGCAGGTCCATCCGGTACCGCGGAGCGAAACGGGGGTCAGCCCCGCCGGCAGGGTGTCGGTCACGGTGACGGTGGTGCCGTCGGTCGGGCTGGTGCCGTGGTTGGTGACCGTGATCTCGTAGGTGTTCCTCTCGCCCCGAACGAACGCGCCGTGGTGGGTCTTGGTGACGGTCAGGGAGGGGAACGGCGGCGTGCCGATGGCCACACCGATGGGGCCGTTGCTGACGGGGATGGTGGCGGTGACCGTGTTCGTGGCCGTGTCGATCACCGACACCGTGTCCGAGTTCCGATTGGCGACGTAGGCGTGGGCGCCATCCGGGGTGAAGGCCACACCGACCGGGGTGGTGCCGACGGGAATGGTGGCGGTGACCGTGTTCGTCGCGGTGTCGATCACCGACACCGTGTTGGAGTCCTGATTGGTGACGTAGGCGTGGGTGCCGTCGGGGGTGATGGCCACACCGACCGCGTTGTTGCCGACGGGGATGGTGGCGGTGACCGTGTTCGTCGCGGTATCGATCACCGACACGTTGTTGGAGTTCTCATTGGCGACGTAGGCGCGGGTGCCGTTGGGGGTGATGGCCACAAAGGCCGGGGTGCTGCCGACGGGGATGGTGGCGGTGACCGTGTTCGTGGCCGTGTCGATCACCGACACCGTGTTCGCGTTCTCATTGGTGACGTAGGCGTGGGCGCCGTCGGGGGTGATGGCCACACCGACCGGGCCGGCGCCGACGGGAATGGTGGCGGTGACCGTGTTCGTCGCGGTGTCGATCACCGACACCGTGTTGGACCCGAAATTGGCGACGTAGGCGTGGGTGCCGTTGGGGGTGATGGCCACACCGACCGGGCTGTTGCCGACGGTGATGGTGGCGGTGACCGTGTTCGTGGCCGTGTCGATCACCGACACCGTCGTCGAACCGAAATTGGTGACGTAGGCGTGGGCGCCGTCGGGGGTGACGGCCGCTGTGAACGGGGCAGCACCGACGGGGATGGTGGCGGTGACCGTGTTCGTGGCCGTGTCGATCACCGACACCGTGGTCGAATTGAAATTGGTGACGTAGGCGTTCGGCGTGGGGACGGCCGCCTGCGCCGGAGCCGCAGCCAGGACCGGCAGGAACAGTCCCGCCAGCATGGCCAGGGCCCCGATGACCAGCCGCAGGATGCCTGGGCGTGGCCTGGGCCTGCTCCGGTCCGGTACCGGGCCGCCCTGCGGCCTGGGCTCCTTGCCCGCATGTGGGATCACGAATGCCTCGCTTCGTCAGGAAGGGCGGCCGCGACCGGACATACCGTGGGAGCCGACAGCGCACCGCAGCCACACACAATATGTGACCGATCGCCACTCTATGTAGCTCGCCGTGGAGAGGGTGGGCAGCACTCCGCAACCAAAGTGCGATGACGAGCCGTTGGACGCATGCTGCATATGATCCGATCGGCCGACTGTCAGACTTAACGGCTGATCGGGGTTGTTGAGATGTCAGTAGGTGCTGGGGGTGAGGCGGCCCTCGAAGGCGATCTGGAAGGCGTTCAGCGGTGCCTTCCAGCGCATGATCCACCTCGTGCGGCCCTTGCCGGTGGGGTCCAGGCTCATCAAGGCCATGTACACGCACTTGAGGGCGGCGGCCTCGGTCGGGAAGTGGCCGCGTGCCGGGAGTATTTCGAGCACCACGGCACCCTGGCCGCGCCCCGTACGGCCACCGCGTTGGACAAGCCGGTCGGGCAGTGGCTGTCCAACCAGCGCCGTCCCGGGGTGCTGGCGGAGCGGCCGGACCGGGTGGAGGCCCTCTCGGAGATCGACCCGGACAGGAACCCGGACTGGCCGCTGGACTGGCAGCGCCACTACGCCGCCGTGGCCGACTGCCTCGACGGCGGGGCGCAGCTGGCGGATCTGCTGCCCGGGGTGACGATCCACGGGCACGACGTGGGGCGGTGGCTGGAGCGGCAGCGCCAGCACATCGTCTGGCAGGGCCTGCTGGAGGAGCAGCAGGGGCGCCTGGCCGCGCTCGGTGTCGAGCCGCTGGCCGCCCCGGCCGAGGAGGTGGCGCCGAAGAAGAAGGCCGGTGCTGGGAAGCCGAGCGCCTTCGACCGAGGCGTGGCGGCGCTGCGGCAGTACCGGGAGCGCACGGACTCGGTGACGGTCGGGCGCGGGCACGTCGAAGAGATCGAGGACGGCGAGGGCGGCACCGTGGAGGTGAAGCTCGGGGTCTGGATCTCCAACGCCAAGAGCCGGCGGGCCAAGCTCACCGAGGAGCAGCTGGCCGCGCTCGCGGGCCTGGGTCTCGACTGGCGCTGACCCGCGTTCTGGCTGGCTTACTCGCCCGGTGAGCTACCTCTACCTTTGGTCAGGGATTCCTGTCTCCGCTGCGCCCCTGGTGAGGGCACCCCCGGCCTACCCCTGGCCCGCTTCGTCGCGCTCGGCTGCCGTACCGCCCGGTACCGGGTGGCCGGCGGAGGGGGTGAGCAGGGTGCGGGTCCAGGCGGTGATCTGGCGGATGAGGCTGTCGCCCCGCTCGCCGCCGGCGCCGGGGGTGAGGAAGGGGTCGAGGAGGAGCGCGGGCATGCTGGCCAGGACGACCAGGAGCAGCAGGGCGGCGCTGAGGATGGCGATCAGGCTCCTGGTCGGCAGTGCGGCCAGGCGGGCGAGGGCAGGCATGGATATGACGTCCTATCAGGAGAGCTGCTGGAAGGGCTTGTTGGGCCTGCCTATAGCGTGGTGTCGAATGCGGTGGTCCCTAACCCGGGAACGGACTTCCCGGGGTGGGGAGCTTTTCGATCACGAGATGGGGGGCGCGATGCCCGGCGAGGGAACGAGAGCGGGCGGCGGGAGCTTGACTCCCGGAGGTGGGAACGGTGGGGGCGGCGCGCCGTCGGCCGGGCCGACGGGGGCGGGCGGCTACGACTACGCGGGAGCGGCCGCGTTGCTGGGGCAGGAGCTGCGTGAGTGCCGGATCGCCGCGGGTCTGACCCAGGGGTCGCTCACCGCTCTGTACGGGTTGAGCACGACCACGATCTCCCGCTACGAGCTCGGGCAGGCCCTGCCGCGGAAGGGCTACATCGACAACCTGGTCACCGAGTCCGGCCGGCATGTGGACCCCGCGGCGGCCGAGGAGGTACGCACGCGGCTCTACTATCTGCTGCACCGGGCCTTGGGCCCGAAGGAGGGAAAGTACGCGCGCGAGGTCAGGGTGTTCGAGGACCAGCTGACGCTCGACCTGACCAGCCGGGAGCGCGACGAGGCCCTCGCCGCCATCGCGGACCAGGACGCCCGCCTCGCCCTCGCCGCCGGCCCGGGCGAGCGCGAGCGGCTGCAGCGGGAGAAGGACGATCTGGTCCGCAGGGAGGCGGTGCTGAGCGACCAGATCCGCACCATCCAGCAGCGCATCGACGAGCAGCTGGACCGCCTGCACCGTGACGAGGAGCCCGGCCCGGGCCCCGTCGGCTCCGCCCAGGCGCCACCGCCGCTGTTCCCCGGGCAGTTCCCGCCCCCGGTAGCAGGCCCGCTGCCTGGCACCGGGCCGGTTCCCGGGGCAGGGATCCGGTCGGGTCCGGCCCGGTGGACCCAGTGGGCCCTCGGCACCGCCCTGGCCGTCGTCATCGCCCTGCTGGCCGTCATCGTCGTCCTGCTCCAGAAGCCCGCCGACCACCCCCAACCACCCGTCCCCACCACCTCCCCGACCACTGCGCCCGGCCCCTCCCCCGACACCTCGCCCACACCCACGGCCTCGGCCTCGCCCAGCACCACGCCCCCGACGACTGCCGGGCCGAGCACCGCCGGCTGGACAGTGCAGTACCACGACACCTCCATCACCCTCCCCGCCACCAACGCCGGATGCGGGCTGGCCTCCATGGACTTCGACCCGGCGCGCGGCTACGAAGGGGATATCGGGCAGTTGGGCGGCGGCTTGGACGACCTCACCGCCCAGGTCAACTGCAGCATCAGCATCAGCGGCACAGGCGACCACCTCATGATGAGAGCGAAGGCCTGGGGACACTCGGACCCGCAGGAACCCGGCCCGGACCAGTGCGCCGACAACGCCAGCCGCAGGGCCCTGCCGACCGACGTCCCCCTCAGCCAGCTCACCGTCGGCACGGCCTACTGCCTCATCACCCAGAAGAACTCGGTGGCCTGGTTCAAGATCACCGACAAGCCGGGAGACAACCACCAAGGCCTGACCGTCACCGCCACCCTGTGGACCCAACCCCAGAACGGCTGACGATCCGGCGGGCCCGACCCCACAGCCAGGGGCCGGGCCCGCCGCAGCTGACGGAACGTCCTACGCCCCGCTCGGCCGCTCGGTCTCCTGGTCCCGGACGAAGCGCAGCACCGGCGGCACGGGCAGCACCGCTAGGGCCTGTTGCGAAAGTGGATCGCCCGTCATACCTGTCTGGGAGGCTCCGGGCATGGAAATGAATGCAGCTGACGATCGACTGCTCCGACCCGCAGAGGATGGTGGCTTTCTGGGCCCTGGCTCTGGGCTATGTGCCCGAGCCCGCGCCGGACGGGCACGCCACGTGGCGCGCCTACTGGGGAGGCGATAGGGGTGCCCGCGGAGGAGTTGCCGACCGGGGCCGGCGACATTCCGGAGTCGATCGTCGATCCGGCGGGTCGTGGACCGCGCGTGTGGTTCCAGCAGGTTCCGGAGCCGAAGACCGCCAAGAACCGGTGGCACTTCGACCTGAAGGTCGGCGACGGCCGGGTCGTTGTCCCGGACCTTGACGCGGAACAGCTCGCGGTAGCCGGCGACTTCGCCGCCACCCGGGCCGGGGCCATGGCGGATCGGTCCACCTCGACGATCCGCACCGGCCGCGGCCCGAAGTCCGCAAGACGACATCCCAGAACCAGGCGCGGCCACACTCACCAGGCAGAGGAACCCGATCTCAGAAGCTCCGCGTACTGTCGGATGCGCAGCACGTCATCGGGGAAGCAGCTGTCCCAGCCCTGGTCCAGCCGCATCCAGGCCGCGGGCTGCCCGTCCTCCGCGATCAGCGGCTGTTCCGGGTCGCCGATCGCGGCATAGGAGAGGGACAGCGTCTCCGGCAGACCCGGGCCGAACGACCGCACCGCCACCGCGGCGGGCCGCTCCAACAACCGTGGCCGCAGCCCAGTCTCCTCGGCCAGTTCCCGGGCCGCGCCATCGCGCGGACACTCTCCGGGCTCAACCTTGCCACCTGGCGGGACCAGCCCGCGCCACGGATGCCTGACCAGCACGATCTGCTCCAGGGCTGTATCCAGGACCCACACCTCGGCGCCCAACGGCTCCACGTCGCCGACCAGCGCAGAGCGCAACCAGGTCCTGGCCCGGTCGAACTCCAGCGTCGCGCTCCCGGCGTCAGCGACGGCAGCATCAAGTGGACGCTGCTCAAACGCGCTACGGATCATTGCGACAGGCTATAGACCGCCACCGACACCACCGGGCTGCAGCGGTGGGCCGCAGCAATGGCCGTCGCCACGGCGGCCGCGCACACCCCCACGCCACATCGAACAATCCCCGACACGATCACAACTCCAGACAGGCCCTAGCTCCGGAGGAGTACGAGCCACACCTGAACGTCGACTTCACCAAGCTCGACCCGCAGGACTTTGCCGCAGCCTCCTGTCGGGCCCGACACGGGAGCAGATGGCACCGGTCCGGCCGGTGCCAATCCCAGCGAGCGGGTGCACCCGACGGCGCGTCATGGGCGCTGGGCAGCCGACTGCTCGGGCGGGCCGAACGGATTGGGGCGGGAGGAGAAGCTCAAGGGCCTGCCGGAGCTGAAGAAGGCGGCCGGACGGGTGGCCAGGGCTGTGGAGGCTGCTGAATACCGTCCCGGCCATCGTGGACGGCGAGGCGGTGTCGGTGCTGGACGCCCGGGAGGCGATCGAGAAGGTCGTACCGCGCGCCAAGCTCGCCGAGGCGCTGGCCGCCATCGCCGAGTGCGTGCCGGACGGCGATGGGGACGACGACGCGGAGTGGCGGGCCGTCCTCGCGCCCCTCCACGGCAGGGTGCGCGGCTTCATCCGGCTGCTGGTCGACACCGTGGACTTCGCCGCCGCCCCGGTCGGGGCGGCGGCGGTGGACGCGCTCAAGCAGCTGCCGCGCCTGGTCGGCCGCCGCAAGGTCGCCGCGAGCGAGGCCAACCAGTAGCTGGTGACCGGCTCCTGGCGGCGCCTGGTGTTCGCCAACCCTGACATCGAGCCGGGCTGCGTGGAGAAGGCCGCGTACTCGGCCTGCGTGCTGGCGTACCTGCACCGCCGGGACCTGTTCGCCCGCAAGACAAGGCAGTTGCGCTCATCCCGGACCCTCCACTACGGTTCCGGACATCCAGTGATCGACACCGAGGAGTGGCAAGAGGCGAGACGAACAGCGAAGAACCGTGATCAGCAGCTCTGCTAGCGACTGATCAACGGTTGAGAGGGCCGACGACGGCCGGAGTCGGACGAGATCCGACCATCCCATCTCCGCTGCCAATGACAGGCGGCGTTCTTCAGCGAGTTCGTTCTGCGTACTCCCACTCCGGGCGATGCCGCGTATCGCGGCGCCGCTCCTCGATCACAAGGATTCCCTCGTGGCTTCCCGCTCACTTGAACCCGTCGCCTCTGCTGCACCGGCTCCGTCGGCCAAGACCAATGTGGTCGTCCTGACCCTCATGGCGGCGGTCTTCCTCTCCCTGCTCGACTCCCAGATCGTCGCCACCGCGCTGCCCCGCGTGGTGAGCGACCTGGGTGGACTCGACCGGTTCGCCTGGGTCACCACTGCCTACCTCATCGGCGGGAGCGCAGCCGCCCCCGTCTTCGGCAAGCTCGGCGACCTGTTCGGACGCAAGCGCGTCTTCCTCGCCTCCGTCACCGTCTTCCTCGCCGGATCGGCGATCTGCGGCCTCGCCCGGACGATGGATCAGCTCATCGCCTTCCGAGCTGTTCAGGGTGTCGGCAGTGGTGGCCTGTTCATCTGCGTCCTCGCCCTCCTTGGCGAGATGTTCTCGCCGCGAGAAGGCGCCCGCTACTACGGCTGGTTCTCCCTCACCTTCGGCGCTGCCTCGCTCGCCGGTCCCACCCTCGGCGGCATCCTGACCGAGCTCGTCGGCTGGCGATGGGTGTTCTACGTCAACCTGCCCATCGGCGCCGTGGTCCTGATCGTCGTCTCCTCGATGCTGCGTCTGCCCGTGCAGTTCACGAAGACCCGCATCGACTACGTCGGCATCGTCCTGCTCGTCGTCGCGATCGTCGCCCTGAACCTGCTCACCGGCTGGGCCGGCACCACGTACGCCTGGAACTCACCGATGATCATCGGCCTCGCCGCGGGATCCGTCCTCGCGGTAACGCTGTTCGTCCTGTCCCAACGGCGCGCCGCCGACCCCGTGATCCCGCTCCGGCTCTTCAGCAACCGCACCTTCACCATCGTCGTCCTCCTCGGCTTCGTCGCCGGTTTCGTCGGCCTCGGGCTGATCAACTACCTGGTGCTGTGGTTCCAGACCGTCCTCGGCCTGGACGTACAGACATCCGGCTACGTGCTCACCGCAATGATGCTCAGCGTCGTCCTGACCGCCTGGGCCAGCACCAAGGTCATCGGACACACCGGCTCCTACCGCTGGTTCCCAGTGCTCAGCATGGCGCTCTTCGCCGTCGCCGCCATGCTGTTCTGTACCGCCAGTCCCCAAACGGGCCTCGCCCTCACCATCGGATACGTCCTGCTCCTCGGGACCGCCGCCGGCCTCAACTCCCAAGCCCTGAGCCTCGCCGCACGCAACACCGCGGACAGGCGCGACATCGGCGCCGTGCAGGGCACCGCCACCCTCGTCCGCCAGCTCGGCACCGGCATCGGTGTCTCGACCTTCGGCGCCCTGATGTCCAGCCGCCTCGGCACCGGACTCCAGGAGCACCTCAGCGGCCGGTCCAGCGATGGCCTCGACAAAGACGGTTCGCTCTCGCCGGAAGTGCTTCGCCACCTCCCGGACTCCGTCCGCCTCGAACTCGCCCACGTCTACGCGGACTCGCTCCACGCCGTCTTCTACGCGGTGATCCCGGTCGTCCTCGTCGGACTGGTGATTGCCCTGCTCCTCAAGGACACCAAGCTCGGCGGCGGCCACGACCACGGCCGCTCCAAGCCCGAGCGGTCCGACGAGGGCACCACGGCCGTCGGCCCGTCCACCGCCCGATCCCGGGCCTGACCTGCCACTCACACGCGGCTCCCGCAGGGCTGCACAGCCGCGCGGGAGCCACCCCGACACCTTTCGCGCATCCCGAGGAGATCCACGCATGATTCTCATCACCGGCGCCACCGGCAACGTCGGCAGCGAACTCGTCGCCCAGCTCGCCGCAGCAGGCGTGGCCGTACGGGCCATGACCCGATCGCCCGAGAAGACCGACTTCCCCGCCGGCGTCGAGGTCGTCTTCGGCGACTTCGACAAGCCCGAGACCCTCCCCGCCGCACTCGACGGCATCGACCACGTCTTCGTCGTCCCGCCCGGCTACGGCTCCGAGGGGCCGGTCCAGGAACGCACCCTCGTCGAAGCCGCCCGCAACGCCGGCGTCAAGCACCTGGTCAAGCTCTCCACCAGCGGCGTCACCCACGGCGCCACCGACCCGCTGAGCACCGGCCACCGCCAGGGCGAGCAGGTCATCCAGGACTCCGGTCTGGCCTGGACCATCCTGCGCCCCGGCACGTTCATGGTCTACCTCTACGGCTATGCCGACACCATCGCCAAGGAACGGACTATGTACGTCACTGAGGGCGACCCGGTCTCCGCCATGATCCACCCGCGCGACATCGCCTCTGTGGCCGCCAAGGTCCTCACCACCTCCGGCCACGAAGGACAGACCTACACCCTCACCGGCGGCGAAGCCTTCAGCCCGCAGCGCCAGGGCGAGACCGTCGGCGCAGCCCTCAGCCAGCAGGTCAAGGTCATCGAGCGCACCAAGGCCCAGACACAAGCCGAGTTCGACCGCCTCGGCTGGGGCGGACCTCGCCTCGAAGCCCTGCTCGAACTCAAGCGCCAGTCGGCTGCTTGGGACTGGAAGATCTCCGACGCCGTCGAGGCGATCACCGGGAAAGCCCCGTTGACCCTGCGCGACTGGGTCAACGAGAACATCCACATCTTCGGCTGAGCTGAGCCGAGCCGCGGGCCCGGAAGAGTCGAATTCACCGATGAGCGCCGAAGGGCCCGCTCGAACTTCTCTGGTCTCAGTTCTGGTCGCCGTCCAACCAGGTTCAGCCGCTGCCCACCGGTGAGTTCGTCCAGGGAGCGTTCAGTCGAAAACGCGCCCTGGACGAGCGGCGGAGGGCTCGGAGGTCAGTGCCAAGCGTTTCGAACGTTCGCAGGCCGATGATCCGACGATTGGGCTGGCAGGTCGAACTCCCGAAGCTCCGGCGAAGTGCCATGCAGTCGAGCGTGACCGCAGCGACGGTGTGTCACTCTCACAAATGAACAGTTGCGAGAGTTCTGCGAGACCCCGGAACGTGTCCGGTTTGTCCAAGTCTCCGCTCGCACAAAACCTCTCCCTTTGTCTGCCTGTCGCGGGATCTCCGACGGCCGCGGGGTTCTCTGCCAGGTGTCCGCCGCCACTAGGACGACGGACACCCGAGTTCGAGGGGTCCGTGATGGCGATACCACCCGAGGTCGACCACCGGGTCATGGCCGCGCTGCCCGGATGCTGACGGGGGTGAAGGCCGGCGCGTTCCAGGGCGGTGTAGAGGGGCTGGGCGGCGGTGCCGGCGAGGCGGCGGTGGGCGCTATCGGTGGTCTGGCGGGCCTGGTGGGCGGCCTCGCGGGCGCATTCGGCGACGTCCTGCCGGTGGCGTTCGGGCAGCGGGCTATTGTCTGGCACACGCGGTGAACAACCGATGCTGGTCGGGAAGTGACACCGTGTGGGCAGTTCGATGTGCCGTTGAGGGGCCTCGACAGGCTCGCGGTCACGTACGGGACTTCTGGGTCGGCGAGGTGGGATTGTGGGAATGGTCGAGCGGCTGTGGACGGCCGGGGAGATGCCGCCCCGTGACGGGCTGTACCGGCCGGACGACACGGGCTTGGAGGTGCATGTGCAAGGCCCCGGGGCCTACCACCCGGATGCCGGGCAGCCGATCCCCTTCCGCATCGGAGAGCCGTTCGACGTGGTGCGGTCCATCGATGAGGACGGCAACACCGCCGAGGTGGACACCTACTTCGAGAGCCCGCTGCCGGACGGATCGGGATGGATGTCCGGCGGCGGCGGACAGATGGGCAACATCGGCTACCTCGCCCGTCTCAACACCGACCGCTCCCTGCGGTGGGTCGCTGTCATGGACTACTCCAACCCGTTCGTGGGGGTGCACTACGAAGGCCTGACCGCTGTCTTCACCAACGACTGGCGAAACCTGCTGACCCTCGACCTCACCGGCCCCGCATTTGCCTGACCCCGCAGGTGCGGGTGTCCGCAGTGGCAGAAGGTCACGCTGGACGTTTCCAAGCCGTGGATGCGCTGCCATCCGTCGCGGGCGGTGGTTGCCGGGAGGGCAGCCTTCTCGTCCCCGGTGTCGGTGTAGCGGTCGGCGGTGCGCTCGTGGTCCCGGGCGGCGGCGAGGGACTGGGTGATGACGCGCAGGCTCGTCCCGGCGGCCCGCCGGCGCCCGGCGGCAGACGTCGCCGAGCAGCCCGTGCTCCTGGTCGTCGTCTTCGTGGTGGGCGTGGTCGGGGCGGTTGGGGTGCTGGGCGAGGGCGGCGTGCAGCGTCGCGCCGGCCTCCCACGCCTCAGCGTGCACGACGGGCTCCGGCAGGTCACGCCACGGAGCCCCGGTCCGCAACCGCCACAGCACACCATTGACCACCTGCCGGTGATCACGCCACGGACGGCCACGACCGTCCACCGGCGGCAGCAGGGGCTCGATCCGCTCCCACGCCGCGTCCGTCAACTCGCCTCGACCTGCCACAAGATCAATTGTCAGAGCAGATCGCCGCCACTAGCGTTCCCGGCCGGGACGGTAGTGTGCGTCGCCCCGGCATGGCACGGGGATCACCAGGGACGGCGAGGGGCGCGGTAGGTTGCTGGGCGCGGTGGCAGTCTTCAAGGAGGAGCACCGGGATACACCGGTGCTGCTCGATTCGGAGCATGCGATCGACGCGATGCTTGACGCGTTGATCGTTGCCGGTCCGCTCCACAATGCGGCCCAACTGAAGTCCCTGGACCGCCGAATGCTGTCGTCGGGCCTGCCGGACCACATCTTCCTGGTCGGGGTCAGCGCCGGTGGGCAGTTCGGCATCCTGTCCTACAGCACGGGCGAGGAGGGCGCTTTGATCCCGGCTGGCAAGGCCACCGCGCCGGTAGTGACCTACATGTTCAATACTTACCCTCGGGAGTTCCTGGAGCCGACGGAAGTCCCTATCGACGTCGTGCGCCAGGCTGTGAAGGAGTTCGTCCTGTCCGGCGGTCAACGGCCCACGTGCCTTGAGTGGCGGGAAGAACCGTACTGACCCCCGGCACGCAAGCCGAGGCACCGCATGGCGAGCGGGTTGCACGTAATGCAGCCGGGTGATCATTTGTCAGACAGCCCCTAGGTTGGTGGCCTCACCTTGGTGGTGGCCGTTACGTGATCGTTGCGGCCAAGGGGGCTGTTCACCAAGGGATCCGCCAAGGTGTGCGGGGTTCCCTACGGCGACCGCGCGGAGCACCACCGGGCTCCGCGTCGAGCCGAGTCGGCCAGCGGTCCGAGTGCTGCCGAGGTAGTGGCCTCGTCCGGGGTGCGGAGGAAACGGTCGGCCATCTCGCCGCGACCAGCGGTGTGGCTGGCGGGTCGCTGTAGGACTTGGTCGCGCTGGCCTGCTTGCCGGGAACCGCGGATTCTGCATGGTCAGGCTGCCGCCAGCATGCCTCCTCGCCCAGCGCCCGGGCCAGCTCGGGGGTGGCATCGCGGGTCCCCGTCTCGGGCCATGCCATGAAGATCAGCGCCGTGACGACCCACGGGTCGATGAAGTACTGGGCGACCGGGATGGCCCGCCCGGCACTGCTGACCTGTTCTGGGCCGTCCTCAGCCAGCAGGGAGTCGAGCCTCTCCTGGATGGAGAGGGTGACCCGGCGCGTCCGTGGGGAGAGCTCCTCGAGGTTGCTGACTCCGGGGAGGGCCATCCTTGGGCAGATGTGGGTGGGAGGGATGCATGGCGGTGCGTGGTGGGGCGGGGCCTCAGGCGCTGGTGTTGGCGAGGGTGTCGTCGAGCCAGTCGTAGATGCGGGCGAGGGCCAGGCGCATGGCGCCGGGGTGGCAGTGGGCGCCGGCGCCTTCCTCGGTGGTGAACAGCATGAGGGTCCTGGGGCAGGTCAGGTGGTCGTAGAGCTGCTCGGGCTGGCCCTTGAAGAACTCGTCCTCGGCGGCGTCGCACACCAGGGTGGGGCACTGGATCAGCTCGGCGATGCCGTCGGCGAGGGTGTAGTCGAGGTAGGAGGCGCTGAAGGCCCGGGGGGTGTCGACGCCCATGACGTACATGCCGTGGTTGATCGCCCAGCGCGCGGTGGCGTCGGTGGCCATGCTCTTCTCGAACGCGGCGTCGAGTTCGGGGGCGGACTCGGCGCGCAGCAGGCGTTCGGCCGCCTCGCGGTCGCCGGGGATGTTGCGCACGGACCACTGGCCGAGGTCGTAGACGCCGTCGACGGCTATGCACGCGGCCAGCCGGTGCTCGAAGGCGGCGGCCCTGGGCGCGAGGAGGCCGCCCATGCTGGAACCCAGCAGCGCGATCCGGCTGTTGTCGACCTCCGGGAGGGTTTCGGCGAAGTCGACGACCGGGGTGATGACGTTCTCCCAGTCGGGGCGGAAGACCATGCCCTGGTGGTGGCGCGGTCCGGGCTGGCCGGGGCCGTCGAAGGTCAGCACGGTGTAGCCGCGCTCCACGGCGGCCAGTGCGCCGCTGAAGTGGAGTTCCTCGGCGGTGCCGTCGAAGCCGGAGTGCATGATCAGGGTCGGGCGCGGGGTGCCGGTGGTGTCCAGCCGGTAGAGGTAGCCGGGCAGGGTGGTGCCCTCGTACGGGATCTCGACCGGCTCGATGACCGGGGTGAACAGCGCGGCCGCCGCCCGGAAACAGGCCACGCTGCGGTCGTAGGCGTGGTCGTGACGCGGGTCGCACGGGTGGCCGTGCAGGAAGAACTCCGCCGAGCGGTAGTAGTTGGAGGCCCGCAGGAACCCGTCCCTGGCACTGACCTTGTGACCGGCCTTCAGCGCACGCTCGGCCTCGTCGGCCACCCGGTCCGCGGTGGCCAGCCACTCGGTGTGCCAGCTGTCGTAGTCGCCCTCGACGATGCGCTCGCCGGTGGCGACGACCTCGCCGAAGTCGGCGCCGCCGTAGGCGATGTGGCTCATCGAGCGCAGGGTCTCGTACCAGAACTGGGTGTTGTTCGGGAACAGCAGGTTCTTCATGACGGCCTCCTCGGCGTTAAGCACTGATCTGTGCTTGTGGTGAGGACTGTAGACCCTCGGGGCGCCATTAAGCAAACATCTGTGCTTGGGGCGTAGGATGAGGAGGTGACTCCGAAACAACCCGCCGAACGCATCCGCAAGAGCCCCGAGCAGGTCCGCGCAGCCGTCCACCAAGCGGTCATCGACCTGCTGGCCGCCCCCGACGGCACCGACCCCACCATCCCCGCCATCGCCCAGCGCGCCGGCGTCAACCACACCAGCATCTACCGGCGTTGGGGCAGCAGGGAGGCGCTCCTCGCCGACGTGGTCACCACCCGCCTGGAACGCAACTCACCGCTGAAGGACACCGGCACCCTGCGCGGCGACCTCATCGCCTGGGTGCAGGCAGGCGTCGACAGCATCCACGCACCCGAGACCCGCCTCCTCATCCGCGCCGTCGCCCTGTCCATGCCGGGCAGCGCCGACGCACAGGACGAGCGCACCCAACACTTCCGGCGCCGCCTCCAGTCCATCGAGAGCATCCGCGAACGCGCCACAGCCCGCGGCGAGAACCCCCCACCCCTGGACCAGATCCTCGACCAACTCCTCGCACCGCTCTACATAAGGGCAATCTTCGGCATCGACCCCCCGGCCTCCGGCTACCCGGAACTCCTCGTGGATCGCCTGCTCGGCGGCACCGCAGACACCACGTGAACCCGCCACGCCAAACCCACCAGGGGTGGCCGCCGAGGCAGGCCGGGTCATGTGGGGGCGGCCCGGGCGGCCGGTACTTCTGCAGGGCCGAGGCAGCATGGTGGATATCGTCCAGGCCATCGGCCGGGCCCTGCGCATGCAGCCCGGCGAGGGGAAAACCGCCGGCCTGATCGTCCCGGTCTTCCTCAAGCCCGGCGAGCAGCCCGGGGACATCCTGGCGTCCGATTCCTACGGCCCCCTGGTCAAGATCCTTACCGCGCTGCGCAGCCACGACGCCAAGGTGGTGGAGGCCTTGGCGGTACCGCAGAAGTCGGGCTGGCGGACCCAGGGGCGCAGCGCTGAGGCTGCTGTTGTGCCTGGTGAGAGCGGTGGGGGTGTGGGTGGGTCGGGGGCGTTCACGTTGCCGGTGCGGTTCCAGTCGCCGGTGGACGAGAACGTGCTCGCGCTGTTCATTGCGTCGCGGGTCCTGGTTGGTGAGACGCAGCTGTGGCGTGAGGGGATCGGTCACGCCCGGCGGTGGTTCGAGGAGACCGGCGGGCTTGACGTCCCTTATTCCGCACTGGTTGGGGAAACGGGAATTACCCGCTCAGGAAGTGGCTGTCGGACCGGCGCGGCGAGAATGCGAATGGTGAGCTGGCGTCATGCCGGGTGGAGATGCTGGATGCGCTCGGGATGATCTGGTCCGTGAGCGACGCCAGGTTCGAGGCCGGTCTCGACTGGGCGCAGGTCTGGGCGAAGGGCCACGGCGGCAGCCTGGCGGCGCCGGCGCGGGCCTCGGTCGGCGGGTACGCGATCAGGACGTGGCTCTCCGAGCTGCGGGCCTCCGCCCAGGTGCCTGCCGGGGAGCGGGGCGCGCTGTCACCGGAGCGGCGGCGGGCGTTGGAGGAGATCGACCCATGGTGGTGCCCGCTGTGGCCGATCACCTGGCAGCGCGCCTACGCCACCGCCCGGCAGTGGTGGCTCGAGTGCGACGGCCTGGTCGACTGGACCGTCCTGCCGGTGGACACGGTGTTCGAGGGTGAGCAGCTCGGCCGGTGGGTGCAGGCGCAGCGCGCCGGATGGCCGGGCCTGGAAGCGGTCCAGCGGGACCTGCTGTCGGCGATCGGCATCGAGGAGGACCCCGGGCTGGTGGCCGCGAAGGGCGTGGCCGAGGCGAAGCCGAAGGTGTCCCGCACGGACCGGTTCGCCCAGGGTCTGGCGGCCCTCGCCCAGTTCGTGGAGCGGGGAGCAACACCCCCGGGTCCCGCGCCCGCACAAGGAACCGCTGGAGACCTTCGAGGCCGGCCCCGAAGGTGAGGAGCAGGTCGTGGTGTCGCACTTCGCGTTGGGCACCTGGCTCAACAACCAGAAGGCCCGCCGGGCGAAACTCACCCCGGGCCAGCTCGCGCAGCTCGCCGAGCACGGCGTGGAGTGGGCGTAGCCGGCGACAGCATGGTCCTGGCCGCGGGCGCGGTGGTGGCCGGGTACGCACCGGGGCGAGTGCGGCCATGGGAACGGCCTGGTGACTGGGCCGAGTCGCAGGTACGGCGCGGCGGCCGGTAGCTGGCACCGCCAGGTCGTCCTGCTCGCCGCCCACTTCGCCACCCAGCCCGTGTTCGCCTGATGCAGCGCCAAAAGACAGCTGTGCCGGGCAACGGTGACACGGCGGGGCTGCGTCAGCGGTGTGTGCTGTGGTCGACGCCGAACTGTTCGAGTTTGATTCGAACGGAAGCGCTTGAATTCGAGCGCTCTTGTTTGATTCTCGTTCGAATTCCGAGCCAGGAGGCCGAATGCGGATCTGCCGGCGGCCTGCTATACGGGCCTGCACGAAGCTGACCTGGACATTCGTCACGGGTGCCGCCAGCGATCGGCACGACCTGCCATTGCGTCACTCCAGCTCGGCGGCCACATTACAGTGGCATCAAAATGACGGTCGATCACTAACACTCATGAACCGTAGGCGCCGTACGGGCGAGGACTGATACAGAGAGGTGTCCAAATGAAAGCGATCGTGGTGACGGACCAGGCCGCAGGAACGGCCGGGATGACGCTGATGAAGCGGCCCGAGCCGGAGCCGGCGATCAACGATGTCGTCGTTCAGATTCATGCGTCGGGATTCGTCCCGACCGAGATGGCGTGGCCCTCGACCTGGACCGATCGCCTCGACCACGACCGAACACCGTCGATCCCCGGACATGAGCTGGCCGGAGTGGTCACCGCCCTCGGCTACGGCACGACGGGTCTCTCGGTGGGACAGCGCGTGTTCGGCCTCACCGACTGGCATCGCGACGGCACCCTCGCCGAGTACGCGGCCGTCGAGGCACGCAACCTCGCGCCGTTGCCGGGCGACGTCGACTTCACCGTGGGCGCGAGCCTGCCGATCTCAGGCCTCACCGCGTGGCAGGGACTGTTCCAGCACGGCCACCTCCAGGCGGGGCAAAGCGTCCTCGCGCACGGCGCGGCCGGCGCGGTCGGGACGATGGTGACGCAACTCGCACGAGAGGCCGGCGCCTACGTCATCGGCACCGGACGTGCCGCTGACCGTCAGAAGGCACTCGACTTCGGCGCAATGGAGTTCGTCGACCTCGACAACGACACCCTGGAAGACGTCGGCGAAGTCGACCTGGTCTTCGACGTCATCGGCGGCGACATCCAGAAGCGATCCGCAGGCCTGATCCGGGCTGGAGGAACACTGGTAACCGTCGTTGGGCCGCCCGAGGCGCGGCCCGCCCACGGCCTGGCGATCGACTTCGTTGTCGAGTCCGATCGTGCCCAACTGGGTGTGATCGTCCAGCGGGTGCGGGACGGACGACTGCGCACGAACATCGGCAACGTCGCGACCCTCGACGATGCAGTCGCCGCCCTCAACCCGACCGAGCGACGCCAGGGGAAGACGATCATCCGCGTTCGTCCGTGAGGAGTCGGGGACAGCGCGGTCCTTCCGTCCTCGTAGATCAGCATCAGCCGCGTAGCGATGTCGAAGACGACCTGCTCGACGCCGACACGGTGGTCACGAGTCCGGTACGGATCGTCGCTTACGGACAGCAAGCCGCGCCAGGCGGCCTCCACCAGTGCGACCAGCTCCGGGCCGGGCGGCAGGTCCAGATCGACCCCGGCCGCCAGGGCCCGGCGCAGCCGGGCCACAGCGAGGCGGGCCTGACGGGGCGCTGTACGAGGACTCGAAGTTCGCCGGCCGCAGCAAGACCCTCACCGCGACGGGCGATGTCGGTGATGGTCTGCACGTAGCTGACCTGGGAGTTCGTCACACGTGCCCCCATCGATCGGCGGTACGTGTCAGTAGTTGTGGACACGCGGCCCACACGCCCACACCACCTCCCGTCCGGCATGATCGAGCAGGCAGCCCGCCACGCGCTCGCCCCAGAGTCCAACGCTCCGGACCCCGAACCGCCGACGTCCGCGCCACGGATGGCAGGCCCCTGGCAGATCCACCCCGCGAAACCCTGGGCCCAGCACCGCTCGGGAGCAGCCACAAAGACCCCAGAATTCGAGCAGACATCGAACGGGAGCGCTTCAATTGAAGCGCTCCCGTTTGAGTCAAATTCGAACGCACCCGGTCGCACCTGCTCCCGACAGGGTGGCAACGGAATGACGAACGACCAGTGACACTCTCGTGCAGACCATCAGGCGAGGGCCGCTTCACACCCCACCCCCCGGCCCGGGTCTGCACGGTGACCGGCTCCGGCTCACATCCGGCGGTGACACTTCGTGTTGACGGTGACGGCCGGTGATACCAGCAGGCCAAGGGATCCGCAGGCTCGTGCCCCCTTGGGCGGCGGCATGCTGATGGGCCCGCACGATGGTGGGGTCCAGGGCGACGAGCCAGTCGACGTCGGAGCAAGCCTGCACAGCGATGGCGTTCGAGGACCTGTCGCCGGTGTCCGGGTTCCCGATCGTACCGGGGCACAGGTGGGGGCCGGGGCGCAGGTGGAGGCCGGCCGGCACCAGGCGGCACGTGACCGCCAGGTCGAACGCGATACGCGCCCAGCCGATGGTCCTGGACCGCGACCCGCAGGTGACAGGGTTGGCGAGGCAGCCGGTGCGGCTGCAGTTCACGATCACCGCGCCCCAGCTGGAGACCGCCGAGAAGCTGGCTGACGTCGTCAGCAGGGCCCTCACGTCATCCGGCCCGGTGAAGGTGGGCAAGCCCCAGCCATCGGAGAAGAAGAAGCGGGTCCCGGTGGACCTGACGGAACTCAAGCCCCGCCCCTAGCCGCACGCCGCTGCCCGACTGCAGCAGCACTGCCGGGGTGAACCACCTGCCAATGCGGCCGCCGGCTCCGCTCGGTCGGCGCAGGCGGCACCCGACGGGCCCAAGCCCGGCTTCGTCGGGCTGGGGCCGTCAGAACCGGCTGCGGCGTACAGAGGGCAAAAGACTCTTGGAGGCAGTCGAGCGGGCCCAGGCGGAAGCCGTCGCTGCTGTATCTCCGGGCAGACCGCTTTTCCTCGCCTTCGGCCGAAGGCTGCGGCACCGGCCGAACCCGCGTAGCCCGCTGCC
>NZ_JBHJVK010000089.1:0-27702 GCF_042264695.1 Kitasatospora sp. NPDC056138
GCTCGGTTTTCTTAATAAGCCACCCCCCCCGCCCGGCGGGGGGGGGGGGGGGCGGTGCGCTCGGCCCCCGGCCGCCGGCCCCGGGGCCGGCCGGCGGCGCCGACGGACCGCGCAGTTCGGCGGGCGGTGGTGGCGGCGGTGCGCCGGGGGCGGCACGACCCGCCGCACCGGCGGCGGACGGCCCCTCGGGCACACCGGGCAGCCCCGGAGCTCCGGGCAGGCCCATCAGACCCGGCGCGCCGTCGGACGCGAGCATCGTGGGCGCGTACTCGATCCCCGGGCCCCCGGCGGCTCCGGTCGAAGCCGGACCACCCACCGGCGGCTGACCCACAGGCGGCGGACCCACAGGCGGCGGACCCGCCTGCGCGAACCGTCCGTCGGAGGCGAGCACCGTCGGCGCGTGCTCGACGGCCCCGGCGAAGCCGGGGGCACCCTGCGGGTCTCCGGGCAGCAGTCCCTCGGGGAAGGGGACGGTGGCGCCTTCCGGCGACACGGGAGCGTGCGGGAACGGCGGCGCGCCCGCTGCCGGGACGCCGGACGCCGGGGTGCCCCCGGACTCGGACGGACCGGGCGGCGCGAGCATCGTCGGGGCGTTGCCCGCCGGACGGCCGGAGGCGGGCGGAGCGGTCAGGTGCACCGGCTGCGCGGGCGGCGGGAGCGGTGCGCCGCCGTGGCCACCGGCCCCGGCCGGCTCGCCGAGCCGCGCGGACTCCGCCGCGATCGCCGCCTGCCCGGCCTCCTGGAGCCACTGCGGCGGCGTGAGCAGGAAGGACGTCGCCTCGACGGTCCCGCGTACGGGCTTGGCCGCCCCGGCCGGGTTGGGGGCGGTCTCGCCGCCGTACAACTCCTCGTACTGGCGGACCACCTCGTTGACGGGCAGCGGCGGCCAGAGCGTGCTGGCGCCGCTCTCCCGCGCGATCACCAACCGGATCTCCGTACCCGGCCCGCCCGGTCCGCCCGAACCGCCGCCCGCAGTGTCCGACGGACCGTTGGCCCGGTCCACCGCCCAGCAGACGAAGCCCAGGTCGAACTCCCGCACCCGGACCTCGCGCTGCTGCGAGCGCGGCACCCCCGCGTTGATCCAGTCCTCGGCCAGTTCCTGCGCCTGCGCGTACGTCACCACGCCAGGTCCACCCCTTCAGTCCTCCTGCTGCCCGTGCCCGTACGCAGCATCAGTTCACCGGTACGGCCCGGGCGAACCCGCCGTCCACCATCATCCCCGCCACGGTCTCCAGCTCCGGCGGGCTCCCGGCCAGCCGGAGCAGGAACTCGTCGAAGCTCGCGCCGCAGGGCAGCAGCAGCCGGGCCACCCGGTCCTCGGGACTCTCGGGCGCACCGCTGTCACGGGCGTCGTCGTAGAGGCAGAACCAGACCGAACCGGTCCGCTCGCCGCGCACCTTGAGCGCCAGCAGACCGCCCTGGACGTAGGCGATGCCCAGGTAGTCCTTGGTGAGGTGGTCGCGCAGGCACTTGTTCGCGTAGACCAGGTCGCGGATCCCGTACTCCTCGCTGAGCGTCAGGAACGGCTGGTCGAGCAGCATGCCGCACTCGGTGTCCAGCGCGACCCCGGCCGGGCCCCGGCCGCCGGCCAGCTTGAGGAAGCTGCGGTAGGCGGCGGGCAGCGGGTGGCCGAGCCGCTGCTCGGCCCGCTGGACCAGGTCCTCGGTGACGCTGAGCGGGTCGCCGCCGTCCATGGCCAGCGGGAAGTGCGCGGGGCGGCGCTCCTGGAGCGGGCGGGTGCCCCGGCGGCCGTGGTCGGCGCGGGAGCAGGCCAGCCCGCCGTGGTGCCGCAGCAGCGCCTTGACCTCGACCGGGACCAGCTCCATCCGCCGCCAGCCGGGTGCCGCCCGGCCGGGGACGTGGTGCCAGGTCCAGCCGGGCGGGGTGGCGACGGCGGTGTCCAGGTCGGCCCAGAGCTCGTGGCCCTGGGTGAAGAGCGCGGCGTTGGCCGACACGTAGTCGGTGAGCCGCAGTTCGTCCACGCCGAGGCCCTCGGGCGGGTCGGCGACCTCGGCGGCGGCAACCGCGTACTGGCTGAAGTCCGGGTAGCCGTACTCGTCCACCCGCACCCCGGCCGGGTGGTCCGCGGCGCGGACCGGGTCCGGGAAGTGCACCACCTGGCCCGCGTACGCCGCGTTCGGCGCTGCGGCGATGCCGGGCCGACCTGTCGTCATCTGGTTGCCCCCACTGGCTGCTGCGACGTTGTCCGTGCCGATTGCTGGACTCCAGCCTAGGGGGTACGGGCCGGCGCCTCCTCAGGGCAACCGGGTATGCGGTTAGGGCACGGGGCTCCTGCCCGATCAGCCGGCTGTGCGCGTCGGACGGCACTGGCGCCGCGGCCACCCGCCGACGGCGGGGCGCACCTGTCGGCCGGTGCGCTCGGGTGCGGCCGGCCCGCCAGGCACCCCCGGCCGCGACCCGGTTGCGCCGGGAGGGCCGGACCCGGGTCTCAGGTCCGGGTCAGGGCCTTGGCCAGCGCCTCGGCCACCCGGGTCTGCTGGTCCTCGGTGATCTGCGGGAAGAGCGGCAGGGTGAGGATCTCCCCGGCGGCGCGCTCGGTGACCGGGAAGCTGCCCTCGGCGTAACCGAGTCCGCGGAAGGCCGGCTGGAGGTGGACCGGCACGGGGTAGTGGATCCCGGCGCCGATCCCGGCCGCCTGGAGCTCCGCGAGCACCTCGTCCCGCCCGCGCTCCACCCGGACCGCGTACAGGTGCCAGACGTGCTCGTTCCCGGGCAGGGTGCGCGGCAGGGAGATCCGGTCGAACCCCCCGAGCAGCTCGTCGTAGCGGGCGGCGGCGGCCCGGCGGGCCTCGTTCCAGCCGGGCAGGCGGCGCAGCTTGGCCCGCAGCACCACGGCCTGGAGGGTGTCCAGACGGGAGTTGAAGCCGAAGGTCTCGTGCACGTACTTGCGGCCCGAGCCGTGGTCGCCGATCAGCCGTACGGCACCGGCGAGCTCCTCGTCGTCGGTGACGACGGCACCCGCGTCGCCGTACGCGCCGAGGTTCTTGCCCGGGTAGAAGCTGGTGGCGGAGATCCGGCCCCAGGAGCCGGAGACCCGGCCGTGCTGGCGGGCCCCCTGGGACTGGGCGCCGTCCTCGATCACCGGGCGGCCGTCGGCGACGTCCAGCAGCGGCTGCATGGGCGCGAGTTGGCCGTTCAGGTGGACCGGGACCAGCGCGGCGACCCCGGGCAGTGCCTCGGCGGCCAGGGCCGGGTCGATCAGCAGGTGCTCGGGGTCGACGTCGACCAGGACCGGCCGCAGGCCCGCGCGGACCACGGCCTCGGCGGTGGCCACGAAGGTGTTGGCGGGCAGCACCACGCCCGCGCCGGGCGCCAGCCGCAGCGCCCGGAGCGCCAGTTCCAGGGCGTCGGTGCCGTTGGCGGTGCCGACCGCGTGCCGGACCCCCGAGAACTCGGCGTACTCGGCCTCGAAGGCGGCGACGTCCGGGCCCTTGATGTAGGCGCCGGTGGCGAGCACCCGGTCGAAGCCCTCGCGCACCTCCTCCGCCACCTCGGCGTGCGCGGCTTGCAGGTCGACGAGCGGAATGGCGGTCATGCAGGGCCCCCTCGGGCAGCTCTGGATCGGCGGTCGGTCGGTCGGACGGCAGGCCAGGGGCACGGGCCGCCGCTTGGCGGCCCGCTCCACGGCGGCGGTGCGGCACGTTCCGGGCGGGGCCGGTGCGGCCCGGTGCGGACCGGTGCCTTCGGTCCGCGCCCACGCGGTCGGCCGGGCGGCGTCCCGCGCCCCGGCCGGCTCACCCCACGGCGGTGATGAGTGCGGCGGCCACCCGGTCCTGCTGCTCCTCGGTCAGCGCGTGGAACAGCGGCAGGATCAGCGAACGCCGGGTGAGCAGCTCGGTCGCGGGCAGCGGCACGCGTTCGGTGCCCTTGTACGGGGCCTCCAGGTGGGCGGCCATGATGCCCCTGCGGGCCGAGACCCCGGCGGCGGCGAGCCGGTCGAGCACCTCGGTGCGGTCGGGTGCGCCGTCGGGCAGCAGCAGCCAGCAGCTCTGGTAGTTGCCGGTGCCGTGCTCCGGGTCGGCCACCAGCCGCGTCCCGAGCGGGCCGAGCAGCCGGCGGTAGCGGTCGGCGAGTTCACGGCGGCGGCGGACGAGTTCGGGCAGTCTGCGCAGCTGGACCAGGCCGATCGCGGCCTGGATGTCCGTCATCCGGTAGTTGAAGCCGATCTCGTCGTAGGTCTCCAGCGCGGCCGCTCCGCCCCCGGCGTGCCGGTCGGCGGCCGAGACGCTCATCCCGTGCTCGCGCAGGCGCCGCAGCCGGGCGGCGAGTTCGCCGTCCTGGCAGGTGACCATGCCGCCCTCGCCGGTGGTGAGCAGCTTGCGCGGGTGGAAGGAGTACGCGGCGATCTCGGCCGTGCGGCCGGCCGGGCGGCCGCGCAGCAGCGCACCTGCGGCGCAGGCGGCGTCCTCGACCACGGTGACGCCGCGTGGACGGACCAGTGCCTCGACGGCGTCCAGGTCGACCGGCACGCCGCCCTGGTCCACCGCGATGACGGCCTTCGTGCGGTCGGTGAGCAGCGGGGCGACGGTCTCGGCGGTGAGGTTGCCGCTCGCCGGGTCGACGTCCGCGAAGACCGGCGTGGCACCGACGTAGGTGACGGCGTTGGCGGTGGCGATGAAGGAGAGCGAGGGCACCACGACCTCGTCCCCGGGGCCGACGCCCGCGCCGACGAGTGCCAGGTGCAGGGCGGTGGTGCAGGAGGAGACGGCGACGGCGTGCGGGACGCCGAGGTGTTCGGCGAAGGCCCGCTCGAACGCGGCGACCCGGGGGCCCTGGGCCACCCAGCCGGAACGGACGGCCTCGGCGGCGGCCTGGGCCTCCTCCTCGCCGAGCCAGGGCACCATGACGGGAATAGTGGGCAGGACAGGGACGGTGGACACAGAGGCACTCCGAACTGGTCGTCAGGTACGGGGAGTTACTGCTCGCGCCACCAGGCGACCAGCTTGCGCAGGCCCTCGTCCAGGCCGAGCTCCGGCTTCCAGGCGAGGTCGCGCTGGGCGGCCGAGATGTCGGCGAGCCGCCGGACCACACCGCCGGCCGTGCCCCGGGCCGGGCCGTGCTCGACGTCCAGGTCGGAGCGGTCCATCGCGGCCAGCAGGGCGTCGGCGAGGCCGCGCAGCGAGACCTCGGTGGCGCTGGCGATGTTGTAGACCCGGTCGGTGACGGGGGCTGCGGCGGCCAGCAGGTTGGCGCGGGCGATGTCCTCGGTGTAGACGAAGTCCATGGTCTGGGCGCCGTCGCCGAAGATGAGCGGCGGCTGTCCGGCGGCGATCCGCTCCATCCAGCGGATGAACACCTCGGTGTACTTGCCGTGCACGTCCATCCGGGGTCCGTACACGTTGAAGTAGCGCAGTGCGACGTAGTCCAGGCCGTGCATGGCGTGGAAGCTGCGCAGCAGGCCCTCGTTGAAGACCTTGGCGGCGCCGTAGAGGGTGTCGTTGTTGTAGGGGTGCTGGGTCTCGGGGGTGGGGAAGGTGTCGGCGAGACCGTAGACCGAGGCGGTGGAGGAGGCGATCACCTTGCCGACGCCCTTCTCGGCGGCGGCCTCGACCACGTCGAAGGTGCCGTCCACCATGATCTCCAGGGCGAGCCTGGGCTCGCTGGCGCACTGGGTGATCCGGATCGCGGCGAGGTGGAAGAGCAGGTCGGTGCCGGGGTCGAGCAGGTCGCGCAGCAGTGCCCGGTCGCGGATGTCGCCCTCCACCACCCGCAGTTGCCCGGGGGCGGCGATCGACTCCGCGTGCGCGAGGTTGGCCATCCGGCCCCGGACGAAGTTGTCCAGCACGACGACCTCGCGGGCGCCGGCCGCGATCAGCTGGTCCACCACGGTGGAGCCGATGGTGCCCGCTCCCCCCGTGACCAGGCAGCGGGAGCCCTCAATGGCGACAGCGTTCATCGGGCGGCGGCCCTCTCCTGAGTCGTGGTCACGTGGTCGGCGTCCACCGGCACGGTGGCGCCCTTGAGTTCGAGGCTGCGGGCGGCGGCGTGCAGCAGGCGCAGCACCCGCAGCCCGGCCCGCCCGTCGGTGAGCGGGGCCCGCCCGGTCGTGACGGCGTCGGCGAACTCGGCCATCACGGTGCGCAGCGCCTCCTGCTCGGACAGCGCCGGCGCGACCATGTCGCCGACCCGGTAGGAGATCCGGGCCTGGTGGCGGATCTCCTCGGTCAGCTGCTCGGGCGGGGTGAGATCGACACCGCGGTCGTGCACGGCGAGCCGGGCCTGCGGGTTGAGGTCGTCCCAGACCAGGGTGCGCCGGGAGCCGCCGATCAGGGTGGTCCGCACCTTGGTCGGGGAGAGCCAGTTGACGTGGCAGTGGGCGAGGGCGCCGTTGCTGAGCCGCACCGTCAGGTACGCCACGCAGGCGCGCCCGGCCCCGATCGGGTCGGCGGCCTGGGCGCTGACCCCCACCGGGACGACGCCCGGCGGCAGGACGAAGTCGAGGATGGACAGATCGTGCGGGGCCAGGTCCCACAGGACGTCCACGTCGGGCTGGACCAGGCCGAGGTTGATCCGCACCGAGTCGAAGAACTGGAGGTCGCCGAGCTCGCCCCCGTGCACCAGTTCGCGGATCCGGCGGACCACCGGGGTGTAGCAGAAGGTGTGGTCGCACATCAGCACCAGGCCGCTGCGCTCGGCCAGGTCGACCAGTTCGGCGGCCTCGTCGGCGGTGGTGGTGATCGGCTTCTCGACCAGGACGTGCTTCCCAGCCTCCAGCGCGGCCCGTACCAGCCGGTAGTGCGTGGCGGCGGGGGTGGCGACGGCGACCGCCCGCACCCGCTCGTCGGCCAGCACCTCGTCGAAGGAGGTGGTCGTGCCGACCGTGCTGTACCGCCCGAGCACCCGGCGCGAACGTTCCTCGTCCAGGTCGCAGAGCCAGTGCAGGCGCAGTGCCGCGGTCTGCTGGGCGTTGCGGACCAGGTTCGGCCCCCAGTACCCGGCTCCGACCACGGCCAGGCCGATCCGCTGCGGCGCCGCTCCCGCAGCCGGCGCTTTCGTGGCATCCGCTCCCGCAGCCGGCGTGTCGGGCTCCGGGTGCGCCCCCTGCCGCGGGAGTGCTCCGTCCACCTGCCGCGTCCGACCGGATTCGCCCGCAGGCGTGTACGTCATCGCAAGACCCCCCTTGCCCGGCGCCGGGACTCCTCCGCCCGGCAGCCCCCACTGCCCCAGCACGGAACCGGCCCGACCTGCTCTCCCCCGGCCGAAGACCGGGAGTGTGCCCCCACCGCAGTTCGAACGGCCCTGCCCCGCAGCCCGAACGCTACCGGCCGCCGCGACCGGCCGGGGTCCGAATCCGGAAACCGACGACGGGCACTTGCGGGCCGCCGGAACAGCGCCGCAGCGGCGGTCCTTCCACCCCGAGTCGGCGATTGTCGTGGACGTTTGGCAGTCTTGGGTCCCTACCCTGAGGTGTCACCCACCGTCAGCAGACCTCCGGCAGCCCGAGACTGCCGGCCAGTGGAGAGCGAGGAGCAGCCGTGCAGCACCCGGAACAGCCAGGCGCGGCCCCGGTGTTGCGCCACCACCGGGACAGCCTGCTGCCCGCCGTGGCCGCCGCGCTCTCGCTCAGGAGCGGCGAGGTGCACACCCTGGCCGGGGACAAGCCGGACGCCCGGCCCCAGCTGCACCCCCTGGTCGGCGACTTCCTCGCCACCCTGCCGATGGAGCACCGGGAGCGCTTCCTCGGCCGCTGCCCGGAGGCGGTGCTGCTCTCCCGGTACCTGGCCAAGGTGGACGCGGGGCGCTCCAAGCGCGCCGCCCGCAAGCCGCTCACCCTGCAGGACGCCCGCAAGGCGCTCAAGGGGGCCCGGCTGACCACCGTCCGGATCCGCGAGGAGGGCGACCCCGCGCACGGGACGCACGCGCCGCCGTGCCGCTCCTGCCTCCCGCTGCTGGAGCACCTGAACGTCGCGAGCGTCGCCGTCGGACCGACCGACAGGTGACCCGCCCGTCCGTGCACCGAGCACTTCCCGTCATGTCACCGTGGGCCCCGCCCGCCACCGTCCCTGTCCCCAGCCACCGGAGCACGTCCTGAACGCGTCCGCCGTCCGCACCCAGCCCCGCTTCCCCGCCGATGTCGCCGCCGCACTCAAGCAGGCCGGCTGGCACCCGGGCCGCTGGGAGATCCGCCAGGCCGAGGAGTGGGCGGACCAACTGGCCGGCCACGGCGGCCCGGACGAACCCCGGCACACCGTCTTCCCCGCGGCCGTCGAGGCCTGGGCCGAGTTCGGCGGGCTGTTCCTCGACCAGTCCGGGCCCGGCCGGCTGATGGCCCGCACGCCGTTCCTGATCGACCCGCTCTGCGGGCTGCACCAGCCGCGCACCCTGGCCGACCTCGGCCGGGCACTGGGCCGGCAGGTGGCACCGCTGGGCGAGGAGCAGTACGGGCTGGCGCTGCTGGCCATCGACGAGGACGGCCGGGTCTACAGCCTGGACCACACCGGCGAGTGGTTCCTCGGGCCGACCATCGACCACGCGGTCACCGCCCTGGTCCTCGGTCTCCTCCCGGAGCGCCTCCTCCCGGAACGCCCCGCCGCCCAGCACTGACCGGCTCCCCAGGGGGCGCGGGGCGGCGCGACAGCCCCTCCACGGGGGCAGAGGGTTGCGCGCGCAGTCGCCCGCGCCCCGTGGTGCTCCTCTCCGCCCCCGGGAGCCGGCTCAGACCAGGCGTTCGGCGGGGACCGCGAGCCGTGACGGCAGCACCGCCTCCACCCGGAAGCCCCCGCCGTCCTCGGGCCCGGCCGAGAAACTGCCCCCGAGCGCGAGCACCCGCTCGCGCATCCCGACCAGCCCGTTGCCGCCGCTGGGCAGCGCCACCCGGCTCCCGCCGCCGTCCGCGCGGTCGTTCACCACGGCCACCCGGACCCCGTTCGGCACGTACGCCAGCACCACGGCGACCTGCGCCCCGGCAGCGTGCTTGTGCGCGTTGGTCAGCGCCTCCTGCACCACCCGGTACGCGGTCTGCTCCGCCTGGGTGCTGAACGGCCTGCGGGTACCGCTGACCGTCAGCGTCACCGCCATGCCCGCCGCCTCGGACTGCTCGACCAGCTGCGGCAGGTCCTCCAGGCCGTCCTGGATCTCCACCACCGCCTCGGACATCCGCAGCACCCCGAGGATCTCGCGCAGCTCGTTCAGGGCCTGGCGTCCGACCTCGCCCATCAGCCTGGCGCTCTGCTGCGCCTTCTCCGGATCCTTGGCGACGATGCGTTCCAGCGCCGAGGCGTGCACCACCATCAGGCTGACCCGGTGCGCCACCACGTCGTGCATCTCGCGGGCGATCCGGGTGCGCTCCTCCAGCCGGGCCCGGCGGGCGCGCTCCCTGGCCTGCTCGGCCAGCAGGTCCAGCTCGGTCTCCAGGCCCTGCGCGCGGTCCTTGAGCGACTCCACCAGACGGCGGCGCGCGCCCATGTACAGCCCGGTGACCACCGGGAGCACGGTCAGGCCGACCGCGACCAGCACCGCCAGCAGGACGAACACCCAGGTCGGTGGGATCTGCTCGGGTGCGGGGCCCGGATCGGGCACCGGGGTGAAGATGGCGAACAGCACCATCCCGAAGGTCTCCACCAGCGCCACCGCGGAGAGCCCCAGCACCCGCCCCCGCCGCGAGGGCCACTCCCAGGTCCCCGCCAGCGTGTACAGCGAGACCACCAGCAGCACGACCCCGAACAGACCGGGGACGAAGACCAACGCCACCAGCACCGGCACGGCCGGCCAGCGCCGCCGTACCACCAGGCTGGCCCCGGCCAGTGCCCCCAGCACCGCCGCGACCGCCCCCAGCTGCGCACTCTGGCCCAGCCGGTCGTGCACCGTCCCGTACGCCCCGAAGGCGCACTCCAGCCCGGCCAGCACGGCCAGACCGATGTCCAGCAGCGCGCTACGGCGCCGACGCCACCACCACAGTGAGTGGACCGGCCCGCCCCCCTCAGCCGACTTGCTCATGGGAGACAGCCTACGGTGGCCCCTCCGACGGCAGCCACGGACTTCCCGCGCGGGCGGCGCGGCCCGGGAGGTTCCGTTGTCCGCCATCCGGTTATGTCGCGGGCGCGGCACCCGGTGCCACCTATGCTGGTCGCGTCGGACAGCGCGGTCCGCACACGTCGCCTTCACTCTGGTGACGAGAGCCGTTGCCCACTCTGGTGACGAGAGCCGTTGCCGAACCCCACCACATCAGGGAGCCAGCCGTGACCGCTCCGGTCCCCACCTCGGCGGACAACTCCACCCAGCCCGTCGACCCGGTCGCCGACAACGCGGCCCTGCGTGCGGACATCCGCCGCCTCGGCGACCTGCTCGGCGAGACCCTGGTCCGCCAGGAGGGTCCCGAACTGCTCGGCCTGGTCGAGCAGGTACGCCTGCTGAGCCGCACCAACGGCGAGGCCACCGCCGAACTGCTCTCCGGCATCGACCTGGAGACCGCCGCGAAGCTGGTGCGGGCCTTCTCCACCTACTTCCACCTGGCGAACGTCACCGAACAGGTGCACCGGGGCCAGGAGTTCGCCGCCCGCCGCTCCCGCGAGGGCTCCCCGCTGGCGCAGACCGCCGACCAGCTCTCCGACGCCGACCCCAAGCACCTCGCCGACACCCTGGCCAACCTGGCGGTCCGTCCGGTCTTCACCGCGCACCCGACCGAGGCGGCCCGCCGCAGCGTGCTCAACAAGCTGCGCCGGATCGGCGAGTTGCTGGAGCGCATCCACCGCGAGCACACCGCCTCGGGCCTGGCCACCGCGGACCCGGCCCGCCACACCTCCGCGCGCCGCAGCGCCGACCGCCGTCTGGCCGAGGTCATCGACCTGCTCTGGCAGACCGACGAGCTGCGGATCGCCCGCCCCGAGCCCGCCGACGAGGCCCGCAACGCCGTCTACTACCTGGACGAGCTCTACCGCGACGCCGTCCCCGAGGTGCTGGAGGAGCTGCACGAGGAGCTGGCCCGGGTGGGCCTGAACCTCCCCGAGGGCGTCCGTCCGCTGACCTTCGGCACCTGGATCGGCGGCGACCGCGACGGCAACCCGAACGTCACCCCGGCCGTCACCTGGGACGTGCTCAACCTCCAGCACGAGTACGGCATCAAGGACGCCCTGGCCACCATCGACGACCTGCGCGCCTCGCTCTCCACCTCGGTCCGGCTGGCCGGCGCCTCCGACGAACTGCTCGCCTCGCTGGACGCCGACCTCAAGCTGCTGCCCGAGCTCAGCCCGCGCTACAAGCGGATGAACGCCGAGGAGCCGTACCGCCTCAAGGCCACCTGCGTCCGCCTCAAGCTGGAGAACACCCGCGAGCGCCTGGCCGCCGGCACCCCGCACGTCAACGGCCGCGACTACCTCGGCACCCGCGAGCTGATCGCCGACCTGAAGCTCGTCCAGGACTCGCTGCGCGCCCACCGCGGCGAGCTGATCGCCGACGGCCGCCTGGCCCGCGCGATCCGCACCATCGAGGCCTTCGGCCTCCAGCTCGCCACCATGGACGTGCGCGAGCACGCCGAGGCCCACCACCACGCCCTCGGCCAGCTCTTCGACCGGCTCGGCGAGGAGGCCTGGCGCTACAACGACATGCCGCGCGAGTACCGCCAGAAGCTGCTCGCCAAGGAGCTGCGCTCGCGCCGCCCGCTGGCCCCGACCCCGGCCCCGCTGGACGCCGCCGGGACCAAGACCCTGGGCGTCTTCAACACCATCCGCGAGGGCTTCGAGCGCTTCGGCGACGAGATCGTCGAGAGCTACATCATCTCGATGTGCCAGGGCGCGGACGACGTCTTCGCGGCGACCGTACTGGCCCGCGAGGCGGGTCTGATCGACCTGCACTCCGGGATCGCCAAGATCGGCATCGTGCCGCTCCTGGAGACCACCGACGAACTCCAGCAGGCCGACCGGATCCTGGAGGAGATGCTCTCCGACCCCTCCTACCGGCTGCTGGTCTCACTGCGCGGCGACGTCCAGGAGGTCATGCTCGGCTACTCCGACTCCTCCAAGTTCGGCGGCATCACCACCTCCCAGTGGGAGATCCACCGCGCCCAGCGCAGGCTGCGCGACGTCGCCCACCGGTACGGCATCCGGCTGCGGCTGTTCCACGGCCGCGGCGGCACCGTCGGCCGCGGCGGCGGCCCCTCGCACGAGGCCATCCTGGCCCAGCCCTGGGGCACCCTGGAGGGCGAGATCAAGGTCACCGAGCAGGGCGAGGTCATCTCCGACAAGTACCTGCTGCCCTCCCTCGCCCGGGAGAACCTGGAGCTGACCCTGTCGGCCACCCTGGCCGCGTCCGCCCTGCACACCTCCCCGCGCCAGGCCCCCGAGGAACTCGCCCGCTGGGACGCCGCGATGGACCAGGTCTCCGAGGCCGCCCACACCGCGTACCGCGCCCTGGTCGAGCAGGAGGACCTGCCCAAGTACTTCTTCGCGGCCACCCCGGTCGACCAGCTCGCCTCGCTGCACCTGGGCTCCCGTCCGTCCCGCCGTCCCGACTCGGGGGCCGGTCTCGACGGACTGCGCGCCATCCCGTGGGTCTTCGGCTGGACCCAGTCCCGGCAGATCGTCCCCGGCTGGTACGGCGTCGGCTCGGGCCTGGCCGCCGCCCGCGAGGCGGGACTCGGCGACGTGCTCGGCGAGATGTACGGACAGTGGCACTTCTTCCGCAACTTCCTGTCCAACGTCGCGATGACGCTGGCCAAGACCGACCTGCGGATCGCCCGCCACTACGTCGAGCAGCTCGTCCCCGCCGAACTGCACCACGTCTTCGACCAGATCGTGGCCGAGCACGAACTGACCCTGCGTGAGGTGCTCCGCCTCACCGGCGAGAGCGAACTCCTGGAGCACAACGAGGTGCTGAAGCAGACCTTCACCGTCCGGGACGCCTACCTCGACCCGATCTCCTACCTGCAGGTCGCCCTGCTGCGCCGCCAGCGCGAGGAGGTCGCCGCCGGCCGGCCGGAGGACCCGCTGCGGGCCCGCGCCCTGCTGCTGACCGTCAACGGCATCGCCGCCGGCCTGCGCAACACCGGCTGACGGCGACCGCGCGGGCGCGGGCGCGGGGAGCCGCGCGGGCCGGCACCTTTCCCAGGTGGCCACCCGCGCGGCTCCCCGCGCCCTTGACCGGTCGCCCGGCGAACCCTCCTGACGCGGCGTCAGTGGATGGTGATCTGGCCCGCGCGCTTGCGCTTCACCCAGAGCGTCGCGCCGCCCGCGACCATCACCAGACCGCCGCCGACCGCGTACAGCCCGGCCGAGCCGCCCACCTTCCCGGAGGCCGGCGGCGTCAGCTGCGCGGCTGCCGGCTCGGGCGTGTCCGTGCCGCCCGAGGAGTCGGCGGCCTGCGCCGCCGGTGCACCCAGCGCGGTGAGACCGACGAGCATCACCACTCCGCCGACCGCACGCCCCACCCGGACGCGTTGTGACCGAACCACGGTCCTTACCCCCAGAATCCTGCGCTCAATCCTGCGCGTACTAGGGCACGACCGTATCCGATCGGACATGACGTTCCCACACCGATCAGGCCCCCTCGACGCAAGCGTTGTACGACCGTTGTGCAAGGAGGCGCGCCAGGTTGACATCACGTCAGGAGCGCGGCGCCGCTTCAGGAGTTGTAGCTGCCCTGCGCGCGTTCGAGCCCCTCGGAGAGCAGTGCCTCGACCGCGTCGGCGGAGCGGTCCACGAACCAGTCGAGCTCCTTGCGCTCGGCGGCCGAGAAGTCCTTGAGCACGAAGTCCGCGACCTCCATCCGGCCCGGCGGACGGCCGATGCCGCAGCGCACCCGGTGGTAGCCGGGGCCGAGCGACTTGGTGATGGACTTCAGGCCGTTGTGCCCGTTGTCGCCGCCGCCCAGCTTGAGCCGCAGGGTGGCGTAGTCGATGTCCAGCTCGTCGTGGACCGCCACGACGGCCGAGGCGGGCGCCTTGTAGAAGTCGCGCAGCGCCGTGGTCGGCCCACCGGAGAGGTTCATGAAGGTCATCGGCTTGGCCAGGACCACCCGCTGCCCGCACAGGCGGCCCTCGGCGACCTGGGCCCGGCTCTTGTGGGCCTTGAACCTGGCCCCGATCCGCTCGGCCAGCAGATCCACCACCATGAAGCCGATGTTGTGCCGGTTCCGGGCGAAGCCCTCGCCCGGGTTGCCGAGACCGACGATCAGCCAGGGGCCCTCGTACGCTTCGTCACTCATGAACCGCTCCTCACTCGATTCCCCCATCATCCCGGACATGCCGCTGCCCCGGCCGCTCCTGGGGAGCGGTCCGGGGCAGCGGACGGACGAGCCTTCAGGCTCAGGCCTCGACGGTCTCGCCCTCGGCGGACTCCTCGGTGGCCTCGGGGGCCTGGGCACCGATGATCTGCAGCACGACGGCGTCGGCGTCGACGGCCAGCGTGACGCCCTTCGGCAGGGTGATGTCCTTGGCGTGGACGGAGGCACCGGCCTCCAGGCCCTCGACCGAGACGGTGACCGACTCGGGCAGGTGGGTGGCCTCGGCCTCGATCGCCAGGGTGTTCAGCACGTGCTCGACCAGGTTGCCACCGGGGGCCAGCTCGCCCTCGACGTTGACCGGGATCTCGACGGTGACCTTCTCGCCACGCTTGACCAGCAGCAGGTCGACGTGCTCGATGGTGCGCTTGATGGCCTCGCGCTGAACGGCCTTCGGCAGCACGTACTCGTCCTTGCCGTCGATCGGCACGACCAGCAGGGCGTTCGGGGTCTTCAGGGCCATCATCAGGTCGTGGCCGGGCAGGTTCAGGTGAACCGGGGTGTGGCCGTGGCCGTAGACGACACCGGGGACGAAGCCGGCGCGACGAGCGCGACGGGCGGCACCCTTGCCGAACTCGGTACGGGCTTCGGCGGCAAGGCGGATCTCGGACACGACTGCACTCCTCGTGAGAACTGGCGCGGGGTGCGGGCGACAGACGAAAAACCGCCGGGGCACACCCTCAAGTACGTTGGGGGGCCACTCGGCGGCGGACGGATCTGCAATCGGCCAAACCACGGCCGAGGCAGCGCGTCGATCACGGATCAGGCACCCGTACGGGCACACGACATCCCTCGCCGAGCAGTCTCAAGAGTCTAACCGCACCTCCCATCGAGCACGAAATCGGCCCCGACACCTCGTGGTGCCGGGGCCGTTCGTACCGCCTGGGTCAGTGCACGCCCTCGAACAGGCTGGTGACCGAGCCCTCCTCGAAGACCTCGCGGATCGCGGCGGCGATCGACGGGGCGATGGAGAGCGTGGTCACCTTGTCGAGCTGGAGCTCGGCCGGGGTCGGCAGGGTGTTGGTGAAGACGAACTCGCTGACCCGCGAGTTCTTCAGGCGGTCGGCGGCCGGGCCGGACAGCACACCGTGGGTGGCGGCCACGATGACGTCGGCGGCACCGTTCTCGAACAGCGCGTCGGCGGCGGCGCAGATGGTGCCGGCGGTGTCGATCATGTCGTCGACCAGGACGCAGACCCGGCCCTTGACGTCACCGACCACCTCGGCCGACAGGATGGTGTTGGCCTGCGTCATGTCGCGGCGCTTGTGGATGATCGCCAGCGGGGCGTCCAGGCGGTCGCACCACTGGTCGGCCACCTTCACCCGGCCGGCGTCCGGCGAGACGACGGTCAGCTTGTCGTTGGACACCTTGTCGCCGATGTAGTCGGCCAGCAGCGGCAGCGCGAACAGGTGGTCCACCGGGCCGTCGAAGAAGCCCTGGATCTGCGCGGTGTGCAGGTCCACCGCCATCAGGCGGTCCGCGCCGGCCTGGCGCAGCAGGTCGGCGATCAGCCGGGCCGAGATCGGCTCGCGACCCAGGTGCTTCTTGTCCTGACGGGCGTAGCCGTAGAACGGAAGGATCGCGGTGATGCTCTTGGCGGAGGCCCGCTTCAGAGCATCGATCATGATCAGCTGCTCCATGATCCACTGGTTGATGGGAGCCGTGTGGCTCTGCATCACGAAGCAGTCCGCACCGCGGGCGGAGTCCAGGAAGCGGACGTAGATCTCGCCGTTGGCGAAGTCCAGGGCCTTGGTCGGGACGAGTTCGGTGCCCAGGGCCTCGGCAACCTCCTTCGCCAGCTCCGGGTGGGCACGGCCGGAGAAGAGCTTGAGCTTCTTCTCACCCGACGTCGTGATCCCGCTCACTGCACCGTCTCCTCGCGTTGCTGCCGCACATGAACCCGCCGGGCCGCGCCGGGCCGGGGCCTGGCCGGTGGTCAACGGGGGATTGGGAGTACGCCCAGGAACGGGCAGTCAGCCCAGTGGCGCACGTATGTACACCAGGTTACGCGCCCCGGCCGGAAGCGTCCGCCCCGGGACCACTCCTCAAGATCCCCCGTAGGCCGTTCAGTCCTCGACCGTCCCGGCGGCCCCGTCCGTGGCGGCCGCGGCCGCACGAGCGGAGTCGGTGCCGGGGCGCTTGCGCTCCACCCAACCCGCGATGTTGCGCTGCTGCGCCCGGGAGACGCCCAGTGCGCCGGCCGGCACGTCGTTGGTGATCACCGATCCGGCCGCCGTGTAGGCGCCGTCCCCGACCGTCACCGGCGCGATGAACATGTTGTCCGAACCCGTGCGGCAGTAGGAGCCGATCGTGGTGCGGTGCTTGTTCACCCCGTCGTAGTTGACGGTGACGGAGGCCGCGCCGATGTTGCTGCCCTCGCCGATCGTGGCGTCGCCGATGTACGAGAGGTGCGGGACCTTGGAGCCCTCGCCGACCTCGGAGTTCTTGATCTCCACATAGGTGCCGGCCTTGGCCTTGCGGGCCAGCCTGGTCCCCGGGCGCAGGTACGCGTACGGGCCGACCGAGGCCGCCTCGCCGATCTCGGCACCGAGCGTGGTGGCGTTGCTCACATGCGCGTCGGGGCCGACCAGGGTGTCGGTCAGGGTGCAGTTCGGACCGACCTCGCTGCCCTCGCCCAGGTGGGTGGTGCCGTGCAGCTGGGTGTTGGGCAGCACCACCGCGTCCGGCTCGAACGTCACCTGGACGTCGATCCAGGTGGACGCCGGGTCCACCACGGTGACGCCCGCACGCATCGCACGCTCGACGAGCCGTGCGTTCAGGATCCGCCGGGCCTCGGCCAGCTGGACCCGGTCGTTGATGCCGAGGATGTCGCGGAAGTCGCCCGCGACGACCGCGCCGACCCGGTGGCCCAAGGTACGCAGGATCTGCAGGGTGTCGGTGAGGTACTCCTCGCCCTGCGAGTTGTCGGTGTTCAGGCGGCCGAGTGCCTCGACCAGCAGCTTGGCGTCGAAGGCGAAGACACCCGAGTTGATCTCGTCGATCGCCCGCTGGGCCTCGGTCGCGTCCTTCTCCTCGACGATCGCGGCCACCGAGCCGTCGCCCTCGCTGCGCAGGATCCGGCCGTAGCCGAAGGAGTCGGGGACGACCGCGGTGAGGACCGTCACACCGTTGCCCTGCTCGGCGTGCGCCGCCACCAGCGCGGCCAGCGTCGCACCGGTCAGCAGCGGGGCGTCGCCGGTGGTGACCACCACGGTGCCGTTCAGCTCCACGCCGTCGGCGGCCAGCGACTCCAGCGCGGTGCGCACCGCGTGACCGGTGCCGTTCTGCTCCGTCTGGACGGCGGTGCGCGCGCCCTCGTAGCGCTCCGCCAGGTGCTGCTGGACCAGCTCGCGCATGTGCCCGACCACCACGACCAGGTGCTCGGGCGCCAACTCCTCGGCGGCGGCGACCGCGTGACCGACCAGCGTGCGCCCGCAGATCTCGTGCAGCACCTTGGGCAGGCGCTTCGACTTCATCCGAGTGCCGCCACCGGCGGCGAGCACGATTACGGCGGCAGGGTTGTTGGCGCTCACGCGGGAGGCTCCTCGGTCGGTTCGTGGGGAGGGTTGTTGCGGTAAGGAACCCGAGTCTCGGATCCGCACGTCCAGGCTCGGGCTGCACCGAGGATAATGCGGTCACGGCCGACAAAACGTCGGCCCCCGGCCCGCTCTGCGCTCGGCCGGGGGCTGCACAGTGTGCTCCCGGAGGAGGATTCGAACCCCCATAAGCTGGACCAAAACCAGCTGTCCTGCCCTTAGACGATCCGGGACGGACGGTACCTCGCCGTCCACCGCGGGACAGCGCGGTCCACAGCCTACGGGGTTCGGGCCCGGGCATCCACCACCATTCGCAAAGAGCCCGGCACTCCCCGTGCCCACTCCGGCCCCGGCTCGCACCGCGACACGTCGGCCACAGCCGGACCGCGCTACCTACGATGCCGTAGGTTACGGTCACGTAGGTTTTGCTGCTCCCACAAGGACCGCACCCATGACCATGCAGGCCAGCGAAGCACCCCCGGAACCGGCCGAGGCCACCGCCGCCACCCGGCTCTCGGCCACCAGAGGCGGCGAGCGGCAGGGGCCCGCCGAACGGATCGCGCTCGCGCTCTTCATCGGAGTGCCGTTCCTGGCCCTGCTCGCGGCCGCACCGGTCGCCTGGGGCCGGGGGCTCGGCTGGCGGGACCTGGCGATCACCACGGTGATGTACTTCCTCACCTGCCACGGCGTCACCGTCGGCTTCCACCGCTACTTCACCCACAGCTCCTTCAAGGCCAACCGCCCGCTGCGGATCGCCCTGGCCGTCGCCGGGAGCCTGGCCGTCGAGGGCCCGCTGGTCCGCTGGGTGGCCGACCACCGCCGCCACCACCGCTTCAGCGACAAGGAGGGCGACCCGCACTCGCCCTGGCGCTTCGGCGAGACCGTCCCGGCCCTGCTCAAGGGCCTGTGGTGGGCGCACACCGGCTGGCTGTTCGACCAGGAGCAGACCCCGCAGCTCAAGTACGCGCCCGACCTGGTCCGCGACCCGGTCATGCGGCGGATCTCCCGGCTGTTCTGGCTCTGGACCACCGTCTCCGTGCTGCTCCCCCCACTGGCCGGCGGGCTGCTCTCGCTGTCCTGGCAGGGCGCGCTGACCGCCTTCTTCTGGGGCTCGCTGGTCCGGATCGCCCTGCTGCACCACGTCACCTGGTCCATCAACTCCATCTGCCACGCGATCGGCGCCCGCCCGTTCAGGTCCCGCGACCGCTCCGGGAACGTCTGGTGGCTGGCCGTGCTCTCCTGCGGCGAGTCGTGGCACAACCTGCACCACGCCGATCCCACCTCCGCCCGGCACGGCGTCCTGCGCGGCCAGATCGACTCCTCGGCCCGGCTGATCCGCTGGTTCGAGCAGGCCGGTTGGGCCCGTGACGTGCGCTGGCCCGACCCGGAGCGGATCGCCGCCCGCCGTGCCGCGTGAACGGGCGCAGCGGCAGGGGCCGACGAATCGAGCTGGGGTATGAGCCGCTCCCTGCAGCATGATGTAGGGGTGAACGGGAGCAACGGAGACAGCGCAGGCGGCCACCACCGGACCTCAGGAGCGGGGGCCGCCCGCCCCGAGGCCACCCGTACGCGCTCCGCTGCACCCGCCCGCACGGCGAAGGGCCGGGTCCGGATGACCGGCAAGCAGCGCCGCGAGCAGTTGCTGGACATCGGCCGTTCGGTCTTCGCGGAACGCGGCTACGACGGCACCTCGGTCGAGGAGATCGCCGAACGGGCCGGAGTCTCCAAGCCCGTGGTCTACGAGCACTTCGGGGGCAAGGAGGGGCTGTACGCGGTCGTGGTCGACCGCGAGATGCAGCTGCTGCTCGACATGGTCACCGGGGCACTCACCGGGGGGCACTCGCGCGAGCTGCTGGAACAGGCCGCCTTCGCCCTGATGGACTACATCGACACCTCCACCGACGGCTTCAAGATCCTCGTCCGGGACTCCCCGGTGGCCCAGTCCACCGGCACCTTCGCCTCACTGATCAGCGACATCGCCACCCAGGTCGAGGACATCCTGGGCCTGGAGTTCAAGGCCCGCGGCTTCGACCCGCGGCTGGCCCCGATGTACTCCCAGATGCTGGTCGGCATGGTCGCGCTGACCGGCCAGTGGTGGCTGGAGGTCCGCAAGCCGGGGAAGGCCGAGGTCGCCGCCCACCTGGTCAACCTCGCCTGGCACGGTCTGGAGGGCCTGGAACGCCACCCCAAACTGGTCGGCGACCGCAAGCAGTAGGCGCCCGGTGGACCGGAAACGGCAGGTGTCGTCGACGCCGCTTCGAGGCTTCTCGACGTCGGGAGTGTTCATCTTGATGTCAAGAGGCTTCATATCGACACACCCACCGATACACTGATCCACATGGAGGACGAGGTCGACCGCCTGGTCGCAGCATGGCGCCGTGAGCGCCCCGACCTCGACGTCGGGCCGCTGGAGGTGCTCAGCCGGGTCAGCCGGCTCGCGCGGCACCTCGACCGCGCCCGCCGCACCGCCTTCGCCGAGCACGGTCTCGAACCGTGGGAGTTCGACGTCCTGACCGCGCTCCGCCGGGCCGGTGCCCCGTACCAGCTCTCCCCCGGCCAGCTGCTCACCCAGACCCTGGTGACATCCGGCACGATGACCAACCGGATCGACCGGCTGACCGGAAAGGGCCTGGTCAAGCGCCTGCCCGACCCGGACGACCGACGCGGCGTCCTGGTCCGGCTCACCGACGACGGCCGCGACCGCGCCGACCAGGCGCTCGCCGGGCTCCTCGCCCACGAGCGCGCCCTGCTCGCCGAACTCAGCAGCGGCCAGCAGCACGACCTCGCCACCCTGCTGCGGCAACTGGTCGCCCCCTTCGACAGCGCGGGGTAGCCTCCGGCAACAGCCGGGGGCACGGCCCGACCGCCTGCGCGCAAGGGACGGCACGTCAGGGGCGCGGGGAACTGCGCGAGCCGGAAGACACCGGCACCACACCGTCCCCGGACAAAAAGCTGTACCGCCCCACCCCGAGGTCACGAGGTGCACCTGACCCTCCGGCCCGGCTGAAGGCAGTCACCCCCCGTTCCGCGCGGTTCCCCGTGCCCCTGGGGGGATTGCCCCTTGCCCGGGAAGGCCCGGGACGGCCCGGGACGGGCAGGTCACGGCGGGTCTAGAGGTTGGCGGCGGGGAGGGGCGGTTCGGAGGGGCTGACGCCTGCCCGGCGGGCGACCGCCACGGCGGCGAGGGTGGAGTGGACGCCCAGTTTGCCCAGGACGTTCTGCATGTGGGTGCGGACGGTGTGCGGAGAGAGGTAGAGCCGCTCGGCCACCGCCTGGCGGCCGAGCCCGGCCACCATGCACCGGAGCACCTCCTCCTCCCTGGGCGTCAGCGTCTCCACCAGCCGCTCGCTCTCCGTCCGGTCACGCCGCGCGGAGGTCAGCTCCCGCACCACCCCGGTCAGCAGGGCCGGTGGCAGATGGGTCTCGTCCCGCAGGACACCCCGGATCACCGCCATCAGCCGGGGCAGCGAACTGTCCTTGGCGACCCAGCCGCAGGCCCCGGACTGCAGGGCGCGCACCGCCCGGCTCGGATCGTCCTCGGTGGCGAGCACGATCGCCCGGAGCGCAGGGTGGGTGCGGCAGGCGCGGGCGAGCAGGGCCAGTCCGTCACCCGCCAGGGTGGCCGGTCCGTGGCCGCCGCCCGAGGGGAGCGGGACGCGGTGCGGTGTGCTCGGCGGCAGCCCGGGCGGGCGCCGGCCGGCCGCGACGGAGGGGAGCCGTCTGCCGCCCGGCGACGGCTCGGGCTCGGCGAGCGAACGCGGCCGACGCGGCGGCGGGCCGACCGGCGCCAGGTCGGCGTCGATCAGGACGACGTCGAAGGCCCGGCCCTCGGCGGCGGCACGCTCCAGGGCGCGCTCGGCCGCGATCGCGCTGCCGGCCGCGCCGACCTCGACGTCCGGTTCGGCGGCGAGCGTGGCCGCCAGCGCTTCGGCGAAGATGCGGTGGTCGTCGACCACCAGGACCCGGATCCGCCCCATCGTCGTACCCCCCTGCTCAGGCGCCCGACCCCCACCGGTACCGCACTCAGCGTACGGCGTGGGGGGCGGCTCGGCGGAAGTTTGGTGAAGTTTCGGCCCCGCCCTTGCCCGACGTCCGAATGCACTGAACCAGAGCCGGTCCCGGGCCTGCTGATCGGGTGTCAGGTCACGCCTGCGGCTCGGCCGTCCGGCCGTCGCCCTGCTCGCGGTACGGGCGCGCCAGGCCGTCGCCAGCGTCGGTGCGTCACCGATCAGGGCGACCCGCCCGGCACCGCCGGGCGCCCGTGCGGCGCCAGGCAGCGGAGCGGGTCACGGCGGCGGGGCGGCGCCAGGCAGCGGGGCGGCGCCAGACGGTGGGGCGGGTCACGGTGGCGGGGCCGGACACGGTTCCCCTCGTCCACGGCCTGCGGTCACGCGCCCGCGCCGTCCTGCGCCAGGGAGAAGGCCCAGGCGTCGGCGACGATGTCGTCCAGCTGCGGGCGGTTGGGACGCCAGCCCAGCAGCCGGTGTGCCCGCTCCGCGGAGGCGACCAGTACGGCGGGGTCGCCGGGGCGGCGGTCGGCGGTGACGACCGGGATCTCACGGCCGGTCACCCGGCGGACCGACTCGATCACCTCGCGGACCGAGAAACCGCTGCCGTTGCCGAGGTTGCAGATCAGGTGCTCGCCCGGTGCGGCGGCCTCGAGGGCCAGCAGGTGGGCCTCGGCGAGGTCGGCGACGTGGATGTAGTCGCGGATGCAGGTGCCGTCGGGAGTCGGGTAGTCGTCGCCGTAGACGGCGATGTGCGGGCGCCGGCCGAGGGCGGCCTGGAAGACCAGCGGGATCAGGTGCGACTCGGGCTCGTGCCGCTCGCCGTAGGAACCGTACGCCCCGGCCACGTTGAAGTACCGCAGGCTGACGGCGGCCAGGCCGTGCGCGGCGCACTCGCTCGCGATCAGGTGGTCCACGGCGAGCTTGGTGGCGCCGTAGGTGTTGGTCGGGGAGGTGCGGCTGGTCTCGGAGATCGGGACGGCCTCGGGTTCGCCGTAGACGGCGGCGGTGGAGGAGAAGACCAGCTTGCGGACGCCCGACTTGCGCATCGCGCTGACCAGTTCGAGCGAACCGGCCACGTTGTTGCGCCAGTACTTCTCCGGGTCCGCGACCGACTCGCCGACCTGCGAGGAGGCGGCGAAGTGCAGCACCGCGTCGTACGAGTCGTCCAGCACCTCGGCGGCGTCCTGGATCCGGCCCCGGACGAACTCGGCGCCCGACGGTACGCCGCCCAGGAAGCCGGTGGAGAGGTCGTCGAGCACGGTGACCTGGTGGCCAGCCTCCAGCAGGTGGCAGGCGACCACGCTGCCGACGTACCCCGCCCCGCCCGTCACCAGGTACTTGTTCACGATGCGACCTCCCGCAGGCACTGTGCCGCCACCTCGGGCGACACGTCGTTGATGAACGTGTCCGTTCCGGATTCGACCCCGGCCAGGAACTTGAGTTTGCCCACCGTACGCCGGATCGCGAACAGCTCCGGCTGAAGCGCCAGTTCGTCACCCCCACGGGTGTGCGTCTGGCGCCGGGCCGCGATGTACGGCGTCGGTGCGACCGGGGCAGTGTGGCCCTCCTGGATGAAGAGCCGGTCAAAACGATGCGGCAATTCGAGGTGAAGCCGGGGAAACTCTGCGCGTTCGGGCTCGGCCCGGCGGCCCGGCGGTCGGGGTGGAGGCGGCACTCGCACGACCGGCGGGCGGCGTACGGACGAAGGCCGTCCGGTGCTCGCCCGCGAGGACCACCCGTACGGGGGGCGACGGGTCGGACGCAGGTCGGTGGCGTCCCGGGCGGCGGCGTCCGCGTCGAAGTGGACGAGCGCGCGGCCGTCCGCGAGCTCGGTCGTGGCCTTCTTCACGCCCTCGTCCTCCCCCGTCGCGCGGCGGGAAACACATTCCAACAGAATCCACCATGAGTCAACATCCGCGCAGTCGCCCGGGGCGCATGGAATCGGAAGCACGGCGCGCGGAACCGGGTGCGCGGGGCCCGGTGCGCGGCGCGCGCCCGGTCACGGAACCGGCCGCCCGCGCCCCCAGCGCTCCCCGGCGGGCCGCAGGGCTGCGCACCGCCGACGGCTCAGGCCCGGCAGCTCAGGCCCGGCAGCTCAGACCCGGCAGCTCAGACCCGGGGAGCCCGGTCGAGGAGGCCGGTGCGGGCGGCGACGGCGGTGGCTTCGAGGCGGGTGCGGGCGCCGAGCTTCATCAGGACCCGCTGGACGTGGGTGCGGGCGGTACTGGGGGCGATGCCCATCCCCGCGGCGATGGCGGCGGTGTCCTCGCCCTCGGCGATCCGCAGCAGCACCTGGACCTCACGGCGGGTCAGCAGCCGCAGCAGCCGCAGCGCGTCGTCGTCCGGCTCCGCCATCGGCCGGAGCAGCCGTTCGAAGGCCCCCTGCAGGACGTCCACGGCCACGGCCGCCTCGCCCGCCCTGACCCGGGTGATGGCCCGCTCCACGACCTCGATCCGCTCGTCGCTGCGGACGTACCCGGCGGCTCCGGCGGCGAACGCGGTGGCGACCCGGCCCGGTTCCCCGACCGGCCCGAGGACCACCACGGAGATCTCGGGGCGCTCCCGGCGCAGTCGTCGCACCGGATCGAAGGCGTCCGGCTCGCCCGGCCCCGCCACGCCGAGCAGGCAGACCTCGGGGCGGCGCCCGACGATCAGTTCACCGACCGTCCGGGACGGCGAGCCGATCGCGAGCACGCGGTGCCCGCGCAGTTGCAGGGCCGTCGCCAGCGCCTCCGCCAGCAGCCGGTGGTCGTCGACCACCACGAGCCGAACGCCCATGGCGCCCTCCCAGTCCCCGTCCGGCCCGCCCGCGGAACCGTCCGCACGGCCGACCGCCAATGACGCACCATCACAGCGCATACCCCGCCGGGACCGCTAGGCCGCCTGCCTGCCGCGGGCAACGCGGGCGCCGTGGAACGACGAAGGCCCCCGCCTTGCGGCGGGGGCCTTCGTCCTCTGCTGAGCCCCCATGCGGAATCGAACCGCAGACCTTCTCCTTACCATGGAGACGCTCTACCGACTGAGCTATAGGGGCCTGTCCCGCGGGCTTTTCCGTCCCGCTCGAACGAGGAAGACATTACCCGGTCATCGGCCCGAAAGTGAAATCGGCCGTGGCCCGCACCGTCCGGCGGGGGCCTCAGCAGCCGGACGAGGGGCAGCGGGTGCGGTCGAACTCCGCGCGGGCCTCCAGCACGGAGCCGCTGTGGTCCTCCACCCACTCGGCGACCGGCGCCACCCGCTCGGCGAGCGAGTGCCCCAGCGGCAGCAGGCCGTAGACCACCCTCGGCGGCGTCTCGGGGTGGACGGTGCGGCGCACCAGCCCGTTCCGTTCGAGCTCGCGCAGGGTCTGGGTGAGCATCTTGCGGCTCACCCCGAGCACCGACCGCTGCAGTTCGGAGAACCGCTGTTCGCCCAACTTGTGCAGGCTGAGCAGGAGGAGGAGCGACCACTTGTCCGCGAGTTCGGCGAAGACGTTCCGGCTCGGACAGAAGGCGGCGAAGACGTCGTGCTCGGGATGCTGCTGCTCAGGGGCCATGCGGTCCAGGGTACGCCGCCGGTCTCCAAAGCAGACTTGGTAACCAATGGAGACCTGGTCTATGTTGGAGACCGTCAGGCCGAGGGGGACGGCACCACCTCCCTCGGCCCTCCCGCACCGACGCCACAGGAGTCACCCCGCCATGACCACCATCGCCATCGCCTACCACTCCGGCTACGGCCACACCGCAGTCCTCGCCGAGGCCGTTGCCCGCGGTGCCGCCGCCGGCGGGGCCGAGGTCGTCCGGATAGCCGTGGACACCATCACCGAGGAGCAGTGGGCCCAGCTGGACGCCGCCGACGCGATCGTCTTCGGCGCGCCGACCTACATGGGCACCGCCTCGGGCGCCTTCCACACCTTCGCCGAGGCCACCTCCAAGCGCTGGTTCACCCTGGCCTGGAAGGACAAGCTGGCGGCCGGCTTCACCAACTCCGCCTCCAAGAGCGGCGACAAGCTGCACACCCTGCAGTTCTTCAGCGTCCTCGCCGCCCAGCACGGCATGCAGTGGATCGGCCTCGGCCTGCACCCGGGCTGGAACAGCACCACCGCCTCCGAGGACGACATCAACCGTCTCGGCTTCTTCCTCGGCGCCGCCGCCCAGAGCAACAACGACCAGGGCCCGGAGGGCGTTCACAAGGCCGACATCGCCACCGCCGAGCACCTGGGCGAGCGCGTCGCCAAGCAGGCTGCCGTCCTGGTCGCCGGCCGCGCCGCACTCGGCCTCTGACAGCACGTCGGCCACCCCGGGCGCTGCGGGGCGGCCGGGCACCCGGATGCCCGGCCAGCCCCGCAGCGCCCGCACCGCTCGGGGCGGCCGCACCGCTCGGGGCGGCCGTCAGCCCGGCAGCAGGCGGCGGCTGCGCGCGCGCAGATCGCCGCCGCGGGTCTCCACCAACCCGCACAGGCAGAGCAGTGACACCACCCCGATCCCGGCCAGGTACCAGCCGACCGGCTCCGCCGTGCCGTACGCCCCGGTGAGCCGGGTCGCCACCAGGGGCGCCGTCGCCCCGCCGACCACCCCGCCGACGTTGTACGCGAGCGAGGCCCCGGTGTACCGCACCCGGGTCGGGAACAGCTCCGGCAGGTACGCCGCCACCGGCCCGAGCAGGCAGCCGAGCACCACCATCGCACCGACCACGCCCAGCGCCAGCAGCGGCGGGCGCGCCGTCTCCAGCAGCGGGAAGAGCAGCAGCGACCAGCCGATCGCCAGCACGGTGGCCAGTTGCAGCATCCGGCGCCGGCCCCAGCGGTCGCTGCGCCCAGCGCAGTACCAGGCAGCCCCGCCCTTGAGCACCGAACCCGCCAGCAGCAGGGTCAGCACCAGACCCCGGTCGACGCCCAACTGCTCGGTGGCGTAGGCCAGCGAGTAGGTGGTCGCCAGGTAGAACAGCGCGTACCCGACCATGATCGAGCCGCCCGCGAGCAGCACCGTGCGGCCGTGGTCGCGCAGCACCTCGACGGCCGGTGCCTTGGCGCGCTCGGCCTCCTGCGCGAAGACCGGCGTCTCGGTGACCCGCAGCCGGACGAACAGGCCGACCGCGACCAGCCCGATCGAGGCGAGGAACGGCACCCGCCAGCCCCAGCTGTCGAACGCCTGCTCGCTCAACGTCTCCGAGAGCAGCAGGAACACCCCGGTGGCGGCGAAGAAGCCCAGGCAGGGACCGAGTTGCAGGTACGCGCCGTACCGTCCGCGCCGCTCGGGCGGGGCGTTCTCGGCGAGCAGCAGGGCCGCGCCGCCCCACTCCCCGCCCAGACCGACGCCCTGGCACGCCCGCAGCAGCACCAGCACCGCCGGCGCCCAGATCCCCCACGTCCCGTAGCCGGGCAGCAGGCCGACGGCCACCGTCGAGACGCCCATCAGCAGCAGCGAGGCCACCAGGGTCGCCTTGCGGCCCAGCCGGTCGCCGAAGTGGCCGAACAGCAGCGCGCCCAGCGGACGCCCGACGAAGGCCACCGAGTACACCGAGAAGGACGCCATCAGCCCACCGGCGCGGCCGAGTTCGGGGAAGAAGACCTTGCCGAAGACCAGCGCGACGGCCGTGCCGTAGATGAAGAAGTCGTAGTACTCGATCGTGGTGCCGATCAGGGCGGAGACCGCGACCGGGCGCAGGCTCGCGGTCCCGGCCGGCACCCGACCGGATCGTGCGTCAGGAGTGCTCTCTGGTGCAGGAGTCATGCGATCCACAGTGGCAACCCGCTGAGCTGCGACGACAGCACGCACACGGGTGATCCGGGAGCGCGCGGGGCACTGCCCGCCGGGGTGGTGCGCCGCCTGCCCGTTCGCCCGGTGCGGACGGCGGCGGGCCGACGGCGGAGGCCCCGGACGCTACCGGGTGCTCAGAGCAGACCGTCCCAGTGCTGCTCGACCACCACCGCCCACCAGTTCTCC
>NZ_JBHJVK010000090.1:0-1674 GCF_042264695.1 Kitasatospora sp. NPDC056138
TCGTAGTTGTTTATAAGAGACACCCCCGGGGGCCCGATCGGGCCCCCGGGGCAGCGGGCTACGCGCCGCTCGGAATCAGCTGGTCTGGAACTTCCAGGTGCCGAGGGTGGTCCAGCTGCTCCAGCTGCCGCCGTTGGCACTGTACGCGTGGGAGACCAGGCCGTCGGCACCGACGCCGAAGACCTCGGCCGCCTGCGTCCCGGACTCGTAGACGGCGGTGGGGGCGCCGGCAAACTTGTAGCTGCCGATCGAGCTCCAGCCCTGCCAGGCGCCGGCGTTGAGGTTGTAGGTGTGGTTCAGCACGCCGTCGGTGCCGATGCCGAACAGCTCGATGGCGTTCGTCGAGGCGTTGTAGACGGCGGTCGGGCTGCCGGAGAACTTGTACGACGGGTCGAGCGTCGACCAGCCGCTCCACTGGCCGCCGTTGAAGAGGTAGTTGTGCGAGATCACGCCGTCCTTGCCGGTCGCGAACACCTCGGTCACCTTGTTCACCGGGTTGTACACCACCGCCGGAACGCCGCCGAAGTGGAAGGACGGGTCGAGCGTGGACCAGTCCGTCCAGGCGCCGCCGTTGGTGCTGTAGCTGTGGGACAGCACTCCGTCCGGGCCGATGTCGAACACCTCGGCCGTCTTGGTGTCGGGGTTGTAGACAGCAGTGGGGGTGCGCGCGAACTTCCACGTGCCGAGCGAGGACCAGCCCTGCCAGGCGCCGGCGTTGAGGTTGTAGGTGTGGTTCAGCACGCCGTCGGTACCGATGCCGAACAGCTCGATGGCGTTCGTCGAGGCGTTGTAGACAGCGGTCGGACTGCCGGAGAACTTGTACGACGGGTCGAGCGTCGACCAGCCGCTCCACTGGCCGCCGTTGAAGAGGTAGTTGTGCGAGATCACGCCGTCCTTGCCGGTCGCGAACACCTCGGTCACCTTGTTCACCGGGTTGTACACCACCGCCGGAACGCCCGAGAACCGGAACGAGGGGTCCAGCGTGGACCAGTCCGTCCAGGCGCCGCCGTTGGTGCTGTAGCTGTGGGACAGCACACCGTCCGCGCCAACCGCGAACACCTCGGCGGTCGCCGTGTCCGGGTTGTAGAGGACGGGGGCCGCCGCCGAGGAGGGGGCCGTCGTCGGGGCGGGCGTTGGAGTGGGGACCACATCCGGGTACGGGTTGGTGCGGTCGGTGGACAGGCCGGTGCCCGGGCTGCAGGTCCACGCCCCGGCACCCTGGTCGGCGAGGATCTTCTCCGCTATCAGGATCTGCTGCTGCTTGGTCGCGAGGTCCGGGCGGGCGGCGTACGCGGTGCCTCCGTAGTACCGCCAGTTGCTCAGGTTGATCTGCAAGCCGCCGTAGTAGAGCCCATTGCTGCTGACGATGCTCCAGTTGCCCGAGCTCTCGCACTGGGCCACCTTGTCCCAGGTCGCCACCGAGGCGGCGTTCGCCTGGCCGGTGCCGAGAGCGGCCGCGGTGACGACCAGTCCGAGTACGCCAGCGGCGGTGACGCCCATACGGGTGCGAACGGAGCGGGAGGGAGTGCGGGTCATCGGAAGGTCCTTCGGGAAGTCGTGGGAGCCGGGAGGGTGGCCGCGGGGGGCCGGGCCGGGGGGGTGCGGCGGGCCCGGGGAGCTTCGCCCCGGTAAATGGTTGTTTTAAATAAAACTGGCCACAGGCGTAACGCAGAG